>NZ_MJXJ01000024.1:0-158322 GCF_001762735.1 Campylobacter sp. BCW_6461
TTAACAAGTCCGCAATGAGCTACTTTCCCCCTGCCAGTAAGGCGTAGTATCATCACCCACGATGTGCTTAGCTTCTTGGTTCGGGATGGAGCAAGGCGTTTCCACATCTGTATAATCACGGACATTGTTATTTAAATATTCTTTGAAAGATTGAATTTAAAAAATAAAGCTTAATCTTTTATTTCTTTACTTTTTTCTTTATTCTCTTTCTTCTTTTCTTATCTTTTATCTTTGATAAGTTTTTATATAGAATACTTAAAAAACAATGTTAAGAGCAAGTTCTAATACAAACTCTACTTGAAAGATTTCTATTAAACTCTAAATATTATCTATATTCAAAGTCTTCTTAAAAACCTTAACAAGGAAGTGATGCTTTATTAAAGATAAGCCAAACGCTCTATTAGTACTGGTCAGCTAAAGGACTTTCATCCATTACACACCCAGCCTATCAAACTAGTAGTCTTCTAGAGAGCTTAGAGAAGATTCATCTTAGAGTTGGCTTCACGCTTAGATGCTTTCAGCGTTTATCCTTTCCAAACTTAGCTACGCTGCGATGCTCTTGGCAGAACAACAGCTACACCAGTGGTTTGTTCAACCCGGTCCTCTCGTACTAGGGTCAAATCTCTTCAATCTTCTTACGCCCACGGCAGATAGGGACCGAACTGTCTCACGACGTTCTGAACCCAGCTCGCGTACCGCTTTAAATGGCGAACAGCCATACCCTTGGGACCTGCTCCAGCCCCAGGATGCGATGAGCCGACATCGAGGTGCCAAACCTCCCCGTCGATGTGAGCTCTTGGGGGAGATCAGCCTGTTATCCCCGGGGTACCTTTTATCCTTTGAGCGATGGCCCTTCCACACAGAACCACCGGATCACTAAGACCGACTTTCGTCTCTGCTTGACTTGTATGTCTTGCAGTTAAGCTGGCTTATACCTTTATACTCTACGAACGATTTCCAACCGTTCTGAGCCAACCTTTGTAAGCCTCCGTTATTATTTGGGAGGCGACCGCCCCAGTCAAACTACCCACCAGACATTGTCCCACTTGAGGATAACTCAAGCTGGTTAGCTACCCAAATAAGAAAGAGTGGTATCTCAACAATGGCTCATATACAACTGGCGTCATATACTCAAAGCCTCCCACCTATCCTGCACATTCTTATCCAAGTAGCAGTGTCAAGCTGTAGTAAAGGTCCACGGGGTCTTTCCGTCTTGCCGCGGGTAGGAGGAATTTTCACCTCCACTACAATTTCACTGGATCCCTCTTTGAGACAGCTCCCATCTCGTTACGCCATTCATGCAGGTCGGTATTTAACCGACAAGGAATTTCGCTACCTTAGGACCGTTATAGTTACGGCCGCCGTTTACTCGGGCTTCGATCAAGAGCTTCGCTAATGCTAACCCCATCAATTAACCTTCGAGCACCGGGCAGGCGTCACACCCTATACATCCTCTTACGAGTTAGCAGAGTGCTGTGTTTTTGGTAAACAGTCGGGAGGGACTCTTTGTTGTAAGTTTCCTTGCTTTCGGAGTAAATCCTAATACAAAGCTAACCACACCTTATACCGAAGATACGGTGCTATTTTGCAGAGTTCCTTAAAGAGAGTTCTTCCACGCGCCTTAGAATACTCATCCCACCCACCTGTGTCGGTTTACGGTACGGGCAACATTAGCTAAACTTAGAAACTTTTCTTGGCTCGACGGCATCAGGGGTTCTTCTATCCATCCGAAGACTTCAAAAAGCCTTTCAGTTCTCGGAGTATTGTTATACGGATTTGCCTGTATAACCTCCTACGACCTTAGACTAGCACTTCCATCCGCTAGCCCCCTTAGCCCTAAGCGTCCTTCCATCGCACACTAATGTTGGTATTGGAATATTAACCAATTTGCCATCGTCTACCCCTTTCGGACTCGACTTAGGACCCGACTAACCCTACGATGACGAGCATCGCGTAGGAAACCTTGGGTTTACGGCGTTAATGATTCTCACATTAATTATCGCTACTCATGCCTGCATGCTCACTTCTATTCGCTCCAGCACTCCTTACCGGTATACCTTCGACGCAAATAGAACGCTCTCCTACCACTTGCACACAACTTAAACTACTTAACTTTAGTCTAAGAATATTTTTACTGATTTTACTAAGTTTTATTTCTATCTTTACTCTATAAAAATCAGTAAAAATATAACTAAACATATAACTTAGTTTCTCATATTCTAAACTTAAATAATCTAAGTTGTGTGCAAGTCTACAGCTTCGGTACTTACTTTAGCCCCGTTATATTTTCCGCGCAAAATCACTAGACCAGTGAGCTATTACGCTTTCTTTAAAGGATGGCTGCTTCTAAGCCAACCTCCTGGTTGTTTAAGTAACTTCACATCGTTTTCCACTTAAGTAAGATTTAGGGACCTTAGCTGGTAGTCTGGGTTGTTTCCCTCTTGACGACGGATTTTATCACTCGCCGCCTGACTGCTGTGATTACATATAAGGTATTCGGAGTTTGATAGGGTTTGGTACATTGGTGTATGCCCTAGCCCATTCAGTGCTCTACCCCCTTATATTACGACACAACGCTATACCTAAATATATTTCGGAGAGAACCAGCTATCACGAAGTTTGATTGGCCTTTCACCCCTATCCACAAGTCATCCCGGGGCTTTTCAACGCCTATGGGTTCAGTCCTCCACTAGTTCTTACACTAGCTTCAACTTGCTCATGGATAGATCACTTCGTTTCGGGTCTGCAGCATCTGACTAAGCGCCCTATTCAGACTCGCTTTCGCTACGGCTTCGCGTTTGCTTAACCTTGCCAGACACCACAACTCGCAGGCTCATTATGCAAAAGGCAGTCCATCACCCTGTATTGCTACATAGGGCTCTGAATGATTGTAAGCAAATGGTTTCAGGTTCTATTTCACTCTGATCACCTCAGTTCTTTTCACCTTTCCCTCACGGTACTTGTGCACTATCGATCTGGTATTAGTATTTAGGGTTGGATCGTGGTCGACCCGGATTCAGACAGGATTCCTCGTGTCCCGCCCTACTCAGGATACTGCTAGCTAAGGTTTGTTTTTCGCATACGGGACTATCACCCTCTATGGTTATACTTTCCAGAATGTTCTGCTAAACTTACCTCTTGCACATTGCAGTCCTACAACCCCCAGTGCAAGCACTGGGTTTGCCCTCTTGCGCTTTCGCTCGCCGCTACTGACGCAATCTCTATTGATTTCTTTTCCTGAGGGTACTAAGATGTTTCAATTCCCCTCGTTCGCTCCTATATAGGTAATGTATATCTCTATACATTGGGTTGCCCCATTCGGAAATCTACGGATCAAAGCTTCTTGACAGCTCCCCGTAGCTTATCGCAGTCTAGTACGTCCTTCATCGCCTTTACCAGTCAAGGCATCCACCATTCGCTCTTAGTAGCTTACCTTTTTTACCTTTTATTATTGATTCTAAAACGCATCACTTCCTTGTTAAAGTTTTTATGATAAGACTTCTTTATCTTAAGACGGAAAGCATTCAAACACTTAATATAAAACTAAATGATTTAGTCTCAACTAAGCTGTGAGTTTGAAACTTGTCTTTAATTTATAATCCTTAAATCTAATATTCTCTTTATTCATAGAAGAGAAGACAGCTAAAAGTTAAGTTAAACTAAAGAAAAGATAAATAGGTTTTATCCTTTAACAAGTCCTGTAAAATTGTTTTTATTAAAACTTGCTTGTGACTCTTAACAATGATAATTAAAAGAACATTTAGGTTTAAAACCTAAAGGAAGTATATATATTAACATAATCATTATAAATATAAATGCATAATGTATATGCTACTTATATCTATTAAAGTATATTCTTTTATAGTTAAAGATAAAAATAAATCTAAGTATAGAGTTTATATTTTATATTTAATCTATTTTATATACTTGCTTTAGATTTTAAAGCTTCTTTATTCAAATCTTTTTTATGGTGGGCCTAACAAGACTTGAACTTGTGACCTCACCCTTATCAGGGGTGCACTCTAACCAGCTGAGCTATAGGCCCTTAATAAATGGTGGAGAATAGCGGGATCGAACCGCTGACCTCCTGCGTGCAAAGCAGGCGCTCTCCCAGCTGAGCTAATTCCCCATAAACAATTAGCTTTATCATCAATCTTTGAAATCTAAACAAGAATCAATTGAGTTTATATATTGAAGTAATAGTTGTGAGACTTATTACTTTGTACTCTAGAAAGGAGGTGATCCAACCGCAGGTTCTCCTACGGTTACCTTGTTACGACTTCACCCCAGTCGCTGATTCCACTGTGGACGGTAACTAGTTTAGTATTCCGGCTTCGAGTGAAATCAACTCCCATGGTGTGACGGGCGGTGAGTACAAGACCCGGGAACGTATTCACCGTAGCATGGCTGATCTACGATTACTAGCGATTCCGGCTTCATGCTCTCGAGTTGCAGAGAACAATCCGAACTGGGACATATTTTATAGATTTGCTCCACCTCGCGGTATTGCGTCTCATTGTATATGCCATTGTAGCACGTGTGTCGCCCTGGGCATAAGGGCCATGATGACTTGACGTCGTCCACACCTTCCTCCTCCTTACGAAGGCAGTCTATTTAGAGTGCTCGGCCGAACCGTTAGCAACTAAATACGTGGGTTGCGCTCGTTGCGGGACTTAACCCAACATCTCACGACACGAGCTGACGACAGCCGTGCAGCACCTGTCTCTAAGTTCTAGCAAGCTAGCACCCTCTTATCTCTAAAAGGTTCTTAGGATATCAAGCCCAGGTAAGGTTCTTCGCGTATCTTCGAATTAAACCACATGCTCCACCGCTTGTGCGGGTCCCCGTCTATTCCTTTGAGTTTTAATCTTGCGACCGTACTCCCCAGGCGGTACACTTAATGCGTTAGCTGCATTACTGAGATGACTAGCACCCCAACAACTAGTGTACATCGTTTAGGGCGTGGACTACCAGGGTATCTAATCCTGTTTGCTCCCCACGCTTTCGCGCCTTAGCGTCAGTTGAGTTCCAGCAGATCGCCTTCGCAATGGGTATTCTTGGTGATATCTACGGATTTTACCCCTACACCACCAATTCCATCTGCCTCTCCCTCACTCTAGACTATCAGTTTCCCAAGCAGTTTAATGGTTAAGCCATTAGATTTCACAAGAGACTTGATAATCCGCCTACGCGCCCTTTACGCCCAGTGATTCCGAGTAACGCTTGCACCCTCCGTATTACCGCGGCTGCTGGCACGGAGTTAGCCGGTGCTTATTCCTTAGGTACCGTCAGAATTCTTCCCTAAGAAAAGGAGTTTACGCTCCGAAAAGTGTCATCCTCCACGCGGCGTTGCTGCGTCAGGGTTTCCCCCATTGCGCAATATTCCCTACTGCTGCCTCCCGTAGGAGTCTGGACCGTGTCTCAGTTCCAGTGTGACTGATCATCCTCTCAGACCAGTTAAGCGTCATAGCCTTGGTAAGCCATTACCTTACCAACTAGCTGATACTATATAGTCTCATCCTACACCGAAAAACTTTCCCTACTCAACTTGTGTTAAGCAGGAGTATAGAGTATTAGCAGTCGTTTCCAACTGTTGTCCTCTTGTGTAGGGCAGATTAACTATACCTTACTCACCCGTGCGCCACTAATCCACTTCTAGCAAGCTAGAAGCTTCATCGTTCGACTTGCATGTATTAGGCACGCCGCCAGCGTTCACTCTGAGCCAGGATCAAACTCTCCATAAAAATTATAGATAGTTTAATCTTTTTCTTCAAAGAAAAAGTTATGAAAGATTAAAAGAAAAACTTTTAATCTTTTTAATTATTAGATTGAATAGATTTTACATAATTACTTATGCCTAAATCTTTCTGGCTCAATCGATCACTTATTTAGATTTCAAAGATTGACTAATAAGATTTGAATAACAATACTAAGTTAAAAGAACAAAACAAAAAATCATTTTTAAAAGAAAAGTTTTTAAATTAAAAAACAAGATTTATAAAAAAGCTTTTAGTTTATAAGACAAAAACCAAAAGAGTTAATTTATAAAATCTACTAAGCTAGTGAAACTTTATAATTTAAAAGATTTTAAGTCCTTTTTTCAAAAAAAGGAAATGAAAGTATAACCAATTAAACTTAAAAGGGGATTAAACAAAGGATTAAATAGTATAAATATTTGTGTAAGTATTTATATTAAGTATAATGGGGGCTATATTTTAGAGCACTCGTAATTTTTATTTTTTATACTAACAAATTGACTTTTAAGTGTTTTAAAATCTGGAATATAAGCATAACCGCTAAGCGTATCTATAACGATACAAAGAGCATGCTTTTTTGATAACAAACGTATAATGCAATCTGAATTATTCTTTGCTAAAGTTTTTTCATATGCATAATTGGCATTTTTTAACGGAGAATACACTCTGCCCATTTCATCAAATACTAATCTAGTAAATCCTGAACAAGATCCTTTGAATTCAACCTTTTCTATTCCGAATCTTTTTGTAAGATTAAATCTTTGTGTAGTTTTTTCATCATCTTTACTAATAACTCCACTTTGACCTGAATTCATTAATTTGTTATGATTGATTACATCAACAGCAATTTCTCTATCTATATTGATTTCAGTTTTACCTAAATTAGCATTTCCATCGCCATTTTTATCCAAGAAAATAGTATATGTTTGATCATAACCTGTGGCAGCTGATTTTATAAAATAAATCTGCCACCTACTTTTAAACCACTCTCTTTTTGCGATAGCCAACTCATCAACTCTTATACCTTCTTGCATCATGGCTAAACTTTGGGTATATTGGATATCATTAAGAATTTGTATTGCGCCTTCTAGTAAATTGTCTTTTTTTAAGTAAAGACTGCCTAAATTAAAAACTATACCTAAAATAAGAATTATAAACACAAATTCTAACAAACTGAAAGCTTTAATCATAGTTTAAAATCTGATATACTTTTTCATATTTTCCAAGTTTTACTTTAACAATTTTTTTGTCCATATCATACTTATCGGCTTGTTTTAAAGCTTTTAAATAAAACTTATTGCTATTTTTTATTCCATAAAATCGCAATCTTTTTTGCAAACTTGGGGCTGTTGCAAGCTCTAAAACATCTTGTTTTTTTAATGCTAGCGCCAATTCTTTAGTAAAATGATAATTATTGGCAAAATGACGATTTGGATTGTTTATAAAATAATACAATAATTGATTAGCGACGATTAAAAAGTAACAAAATATCAAAAAAATTATAGAACATTCTATAAAGATTTTATACCTTAATCGAAAAACTGGTAATCTCACCCTATAACTTTGCATTAAAGTTTTTATAAGCAAAGGAGTGCAAATAACACAAAAAGGCAAAAAATCATCTAAAAAAAGTTTTTGTCTTAAAGAAAGCAACAAACAAAATACAAATGTTACGCTCATTAAAAACCATAATAAATTTTTATATTTCTGAAAAGTCAAACGATAAATAGTATAAAAAAAATACACAAAAACCAAAGGAGAAAAACATGCAGCAAAAATTCCTAAAGTATCTAAAAAATAACCTCTTGGACGACCACCTGTATCAAAACCATAAAAACTGATACTCGCTCCAAACAAAACAAGAGATAAGGTAAATAAAATAGCATTTCTTTTATAAATCCCAAAAAAGAAAAAAGTTAAAAATAAAATATTAAAAGATTTATCAACAAATAATACTATAATCAATAATATATAAAAAAGCCATTTTTTTTCATATTCGTAAGCACATAATATAGCAAGGGTTAAAAAAATCACCAAAGATGCGGCATTAACCAGTAAAGCACTTGCAACAGTACCCGGCAATAAAACAAATAACAATAAAGAAAAAAAAGCATCAATTTTAGTTTTAGTATATTTTAAAGCTAGCAAATACAAAAGCAAACAACTTAAAAAATGAAAAAATAAAAAAGGAAGCCTTAAACCAAAATCATTTTGCCCAAAAATAAAAGTTCCAAAATGAGATATATAATAAAGCAAACTATGGGAAAAAATAAGTGATTTACCCTGCTCACCAAAATAAATATCAGCTTCATCAGCACTAATACTCAGTGTTGAAATTCCATAAAGCAAAGCCAACAAATCAAGACTAAGTAAAATGATGATAAGTTTATAATTTTTGATTTTTTCCATAATGAAAATTTTACAAAATTAAACTTAAAATATCAATGCAAATCATACAAATATCAAATATCTTAAAAATTAACATCAAATTGATTTTAGTTTTTATAAGTATAATTTTAAACAAAAAAGGCAAAAATGCAAACTATTGATCAAATTTTTCAAACACAAATCGATATTAAAAAATCTACTTTCTTATCTTTTCTTTGCCCTTTTAAAGATTTTAAATTTTTAATAGAAACACTAAAAAAAGAACATCCAAAAGCCGTTCATTTTGTCTATGCTTATCGTGTTTTAAATGATTTTAATCAAATTGCAGAAGATAAAAGTGATGATGGAGAGCCTAAAGGAACTTCTGGAATGCCAACTTTAAATGTTCTAAGGGGCTATGATCTTATCAATGCGGCTTTAATCACTGTAAGATATTTTGGCGGTATAAAACTTGGTACAGGGGGACTTGTAAGAGCCTATAGTGATGCGGCAAATGCCGTGATCAATAATTCTTCTTTACTTTCATTTGAATTGAAAAAAAATATAACCATTGCTATTGATTTAAAAAATTTAAATCGTTTTGAACATTTTTTAAAAACTTATTCTTTTAATTTCACAAAAGATTTTAAGGATTGCAAAGCTATATTACATATCAAATTAAATGAAAAAGAGGAGCAAGAATTTGAAATTTTTTGTAAAAATTTTGCACCTTTTGAAATAGAGAAATTATAAATTCTTGCAAGTAAATACAAAAGCTCCAAAATGGAGCTTTTGATTAAATTGCGTTCAATAAATCATTTAACAAAGTATTATTCTTACTTTGTTCATTTGCACCTTGTTGCGCAAGATCATTGTGAACGCTAGCACTTTGAGCTCTCATAGACAACTCGCCTTCATTTTGTCTAAAACGATAAGCGTAAACATTTGACATTTGAGCATAATTACTTAAATTTGAATTTGAGTTTTGCGCATTGCTTTGAAAACTATTGCTAGAATTTAAAGCATCTCCGCTTGACTTCTCATCCGCCTTATTTAATATATCCATAAAATCAGAATTTCCAGATGAAGAATAATCTTCAACCTGTTTATCCACCTGTTTATACTGACCACTAATAGCATCGTATTCATACGAGCTGATCGTTCTATAATTTACCTGCATAGTTTTCTCCTTTCAAAATATGCAAAAACTATACAAGCAAAAAGTATTCCTTTTTTTATGTAAAAATTAATGTTTTTCAATCATGATGAGTAGGCAAATGCTCCACATCAAGCTCATTATTGGCTATAAATTCCTCCTTGGCTTTTTTACAGTTTTCATCACGCATTTTGCGGTATTCATTGCGAATCGTGATTTCTTTATCGCTTAGAGGTCTATCTTCTAAAAAACTGATATGAAAATAAGTATCATCGCTCTTTGAATAAGTTTTATAAAAATCTATATAATCAAAATAATCCTTGCCATTATCAAACTCTACGACTTCTTCTATATAAATCGTAGGCCCAAAACCCTTGTGATTTTGCGTATAGTGCCCAAAACCTGCGCTGTATTGAATTCTAAATTTAGCCATCATTTTCTCCTAAAAATTCTTGATAAGTTCCACGAAAATCTGTAAGCTTACCATTTTCTAAATGCCAAATTCTATTAGCAAAAGCAGAAACTAACTCCCTATCGTGGCTGATACAAAGCACTACACCTTTGAAATTATACAAAGCTTCACCTAATGCAATAATACTTTCAAGATCTAAATGGTTATCAGGTTCGTCTAAAAGCAAGAAATTCGGACGCTCTAGCATTAAACGAGAAAGCATTAAACGATGTTTTTCACCCCCACTTAAACTTGCTGCCATTTTTTCTTGATCGCTGCCACTAAAAAGCATTCTACCTAAACACTTGCGGATTTCATCTAGATCTTTAAATTTTTCACTCATCAGCCATTCATAAAGTTTCAAATTTTCACAAATTAAATTACTTGCATCTTGAGGAAAATATCCAAGCTCTATAGTTGCCCCAAGATGTATAGATCCACTATCTGGATTTATAGCATTGGCGATGATTTTTGCCAAAGTACTTTTGCCCACACCATTTGCCCCGATCAAAGCGATTTTATCATTTTTTTCTATTTTTAGCTCCAAATTTGAAAACAATTGTTTATCATAAGCCTTGCCTATACCTTTAAATTCTAAAACTTCATTACCTATTTCACGATTGGTTCTAAAAACTATGCTAGGATCTCTACGGCTTGAAATTTTAATCTCTTCAAGCTCTAGTTTTTCAAGTGCCTTAGCACGGCTTGTGGCTTGTTTTGCCTTAGAAGCATTTGCGCTAAAACGGCGAATGAAATTTTCTAATTCTTCTCTTTCTTTTAAGGTTTTATCACGTTTAA
Source organism: Campylobacter sp. BCW_6461 (assembly GCF_001762735.1). Taxonomy (NCBI): domain Bacteria; kingdom Pseudomonadati; phylum Campylobacterota; class Epsilonproteobacteria; order Campylobacterales; family Campylobacteraceae; genus Campylobacter; species Campylobacter sp. BCW_6461. The sequence goes on from NZ_MJXJ01000024.1 coordinate 10,529, forward strand.
GCTCAGCTTGTTTTGCCAAAAGCGTTGAAGCCATATACCAATCATCGTAATTTCCCGCAAAATCACGAATTTGTTTAAAATCCACATCTAAAATCCTTGTGCAAATTTTATTTAAAAAATGTCTATCATGAGAGATAACAACCAAAGTTCCTTCATGTCTTAAAAGCTCATTTTCAAGCCAAAAAATCGCCTCTAAATCAAGGTTATTTGTAGGCTCATCTAAAAAAAGCACATCCGCACCCAAAAACAAAACTTGAGCTAGTAAGACTTTAAATTTATCCGCACTTTGCAAGGTGCTCATCAAAGCATCAAAATCTTTAATCTTTAAAGAACTTAAAATTTTTTCACAACGCGTTTCACAATCATAATTTGGATCTTCTTCAGCCGTTATTATCTCAAGCTCACCTAAACGCTCATTGATCTCATCTGTAAATTCCTCGCTCATATAAAGCTTTTCTTTTTCTTTTAAGGCCTCATATAAACGCTTATTTGCACACATCACTGCATCTTTGATGGTGTAGTTTTCAAAAGCAAATTGATCCTGTCCTAAAACTGCGATTTTTAAACCTTCATCAAATACTATTTCACCACTACTCGACTCAATTTCTCCTGAAAGAATTTTCAAAAAAGTCGATTTTCCCGCACCATTAGCACCGATAAGTCCGTATCTTTGTCCTCGAACAAGTTTTAAATTAACATTTTCAAATAAAAGCTGATTTGCAAAACGCATAGTAAGATTTTTTACTTCAACCATGATTTTCCTTAAATTTTTTACTTATAAAAATTTTTAAGAAATTGTATCAAAAAAAGACTTGAAATTAATTAAGTATAAATTTTATATAGACAATGAAAATAAAATTTCATTGTCAAAATAAATTAATAATCTAAAAGTTCTACAAAAACTTGCTTTTTATCATCACTAAATCTAGCACTATAAGAAATTTGAGTTTCGTATTCCCCTCCATCAAATAAAACTCCTTTTAAAGTACCTCTTGAATATTTTTCTCGCATTTCATTAGGCATTTGTGGATAAGTAAATTTTAACTGACCCATACAAAAACTAGTTTTTTTATCCTTGCTATCTTTGGTTATAAAACTTTCAAAAGAAGTATAAACCACTTCATTGGCATAATCTTTCAAATCAAGCAAAGGTTTAAAATGCGCCCTTAAAACCCCAAGCGTATCTGTAGATAATGCAGCCTCTAAATCCCTTATATCCATACCATTAGAATTTATCCTTAACGCCCTTAAGGATTGTTCATTTAAACCGTATTCAACATAAACCCATTCATCATTATCCAAAATACTTTTTAGTGTAAGCTTAACATCTTCATCATCGCATTTTGGCTTATTGTTAAAACATCCTGTAAATAAAAAAACAAACATCAAACTTAATAAAATATTTTTCATTATTTCTCCATTATTATTTTAATAAATTCTATGATTTCATCATTTTTAGCACCATCTTGCCCCAAAAGACTTTTTAGTAAATCCGAGCTAAGCTGTGGAGGAAATATAAGATAAGAATTTATTGGAAAACCATTTGATTTTAAGCCTATGCAAAATTGTTCATCTTTATTTGTGTATGCTTTTCCTGCAACAATTTGATAGGTATCTTTCTCATAAAGTAAGGTAGGCTCTACTTCAAAAGGTGTATATTTTTCACTCATTTTCATCTCCATTCTTTCATTGGTTTTAAAATAAAATAATCATCACTGTATGATATTTGCAATTTTTTCATAATTTTGTTTGCGAAGTTTTTTACCTACTAAAAACATATCTACAATCCACCAAATAGTCCAATTGACTATCACTAATATATATGCTATGTTCTGCAAAGATTTACTTGCAACAATATTAAAAATTATTGGAATAATCACAAATGCTAAACGCACAAAACCTAAAACCATATCACCTATCATAAAACGCCCTACTCCAAAAGGGCCAAATAAAAAAGTTCCTACCCAAAACACCAAAGCAGGGCTTTTTAGTTTAAGCATAGGAAGTTGATTTAACACATCTTTTTTTCTTTCTTCGCTTAAGCGTTCAAATTTTTCTTTTAGCGTAATTGCCGCTAAACCATCTCTTGGTAACTTATCGCCAATATTAGAAAGAACTGAATTAAAATCCATAACTTCTCCTTGAAAATTAAAAAATATCTCGAATTATTCCATACTATAACTTAATTAATATTGAAATATTAAATATATTTTATATAAAAGATTGAATATTTCAAGTGTTTTTAATAAAGAAATTTTAATGTAAAATTTCTTAAAGGCTAAATTTTTAAGGTAAAAAATGACAAAAAAGAGCAAGCGTGATATGGCATATGAACTAGACATTGATGTTAGCACTTTATATAATTGGAGAAAATATAAACCCAATTTATATCGTATTGTTATGCTTGGCTTTAAATTTGATGAACTTTTAGAAAATAGCAAAAAAACTCATGAAGAATTGCTTCATATAGAACAAACCATACAAGATGAAATTGCTAAATTTAAATAAAACCCGCTTTTAAGCTTTTTTCTATACAATTATCACTTTTATTAAAATCAAGGATTTGAAATGTTTTTATTAGATTTTTTAATATCATTGAGTTTTATTTTTGAAATTTCAGCTCTTGTGCTATCCTTTTACTTTAAAAATTCAAAAATTTTCTTTTTGACTTTAGTATTACTAGGAGCTAAGCTGCCTTATTTTTATACAAGTTTTTTTCAAGCTAATTTATTTGTGGCTTTGTTTTTACCTATGATTTTTACTCTATTTTGCCTTGGAAAACATCATGTTTTAATTTTAAATAAAAAAAATATCGCCTCAATTACAACCCTTATTTTTATAGGCGTTTTAAGCATCATTTTACCTAGAAATACTACTTTCAATAGCGCTGGTTTAGAATTCCATTTTATTACATTAAATTTTTTTAAACCTGTGAGTGAATTAGGATTTTTATTTTTTTTAGTCGGCTTAATACTCATTTTTATCAAAACTTTTAAAACTAAAGAATATTATCTTCTTATCGCATTTTTTGCTGCATATTTTCAGTTTTTATTCCAAGAAGGAACAGGAATAAGATATTTTGAATTTGCAAGTTTGGTTTTTTGTTTTTATCTTTTAAATCACGCTTATAGGTTAGCTTTTTTTGACACCTTAACAAAGCTACCCAATGAAAAAAGCCTTACACGCTTTACAAAAGGAAAAAACAACTATATCATTGCCTTGCTTCATTTTAATGAACTAAAAGATACCAAAGAAAGCTATACCAAACTCATTTTAAAACAAATTGCAAAAATTTTAAAACGCTTTAGAGCAAAAATTTTTATCGTAGAAAATGATTTTATTTTAATTTTTAATGATAAAAATCAAGCTTTAAATCATCTTGCTTTTTTAGAATCCACCTTGAAAAACACGGAATTTAATTTAGAAAATGAAAATTTTAAACCGGATTTTAAATTGATTTGGCAAGAAAGTGAAGAAAATTTGGATAAAAATTTACAAAGTCTAAGAGCAAGACTCTTAGACTAAAAAATTATTTTTCGTTCGCTTCAACTTCGATATTTAAATTAATATCATCACTTAAAGTAATAGTTGAAGTACTTGTTGCAAATTTAAAATCAGAGCGTTTGATTTTTCCATTTAAAGAAAATCCTATTTTTTCTTTTCCATCTTTGCCTTTAGCTACACCGCCGATTTCAGCATCTAAAACGATATCTTTAGAAACTCCAGCTATAGTTAAAGTTCCTGTCATTTTGCCTTTTTCATTATCGATTTTTTCATATTTTTTCATTGTAAAAGTCATATCAGGATATTTTTTTGCTTTGAAAAAATCATCTTGTTGTAAGTGATTATCTCTTGTTTGATTTTCTGTATTTACAGATGCGATTTTTATAGTTACATCAAGCTTTTTAAATTCAGCACTCGCAGGATCAAAATCAATCACCGCAGAATAATCTTTGAAATTTCCTTTTACATTGCTAATTTGTAAATGTTTGATTTTAAAACCTACATCTGTATGTGCTTTATCTAAAGTATATTCTTTAGCAAACAAACCTGTGCTTAACAAAGACACCGCAACCAATGAACTCAATAAAACTTTTTTCATTTTTTTCCTTTTTTATAGTAATTTTCAATATAAAAATTTTATTAGATAAAACATAACAAATCATTAATAAAAATCAAAAAATTTTACTATTTAAAAATTTTACAAATTCTTCAAATTTAGGCAAATCAAGCTTTATTGTTTCTCTTTGCTGTTTTCCCCACATACACTCTGGAAAAAACGCATCTTCTTTAAATCTTGCCATAACATGAAAATGCACCCTTGGCACATAATTTGCAAAAGAGGCGATATTGATTTTTTCAGGTTTGTAAAATTCTATCATAGCCTTTTCACAAAGTAAAATTTTTTCAAAAAGTTCCTTTTGCAACTCTAAAGGACAATCGCTAAATTCTTTATAAATTTCTTTAGTAAAAATTTTAAGCCAAGGCACTTGAGCCTCCTCTTTCTCTATATAAATCAAATCATTTTCATAAATCATTACATTCCTTTGAAATTGTATTTATGATTATTTTACAAAATTTATCAAATTTTTAAGTCAAAATGCGTTAAAATTCCTAAAAATTTAAAAAACAAAAAGGAGGATAAATGCAAATTAGTTCAAGTTATAACTCTTATGATTACTACTCTAGCAAACCTTCTTTTGATAAAACAAATCAATCTGATTCCACTCAAAAAGATGAAAAAAATCTTAGTGAAAATAAAGATGATAAAGAAAAAAATGGCGAACAAACCCAAATGGTTAATGGCGTAGAGCTAAGCCAAAAAGAAGTAGCTCAAGTTCGCGAACTCCAAAGTATCGATAGAAATGTAAAGGCTCATGAAGCTGCGCATCAAGCAGCGGGTGGTGGCTTAGCAGGTGCTGCAAGTTTTACTTATACAAGAGGCCCTGATAATCAAATGTATGCTACAGCGGGTGAAGTTCCTATCAGCATGCAAAAAGGAAACACACCAGAAGAAACTATAGCCAATGCAAGACAAATCGCAGCAGCAGCTATGGCTCCTGCTGATCCTAGCCCACAAGACTATAAAGTTGCAGCAAATGCTGCAAAAATGGAATTTGAAGCAAGAGCTGAAGCAATGAAGCTTAAAGCCGAAGAAGCCAAAGAAAAAGAAGAAGAAAATAAAGAAAAAGATGACAAAAATTCAGAAAATAGCTTAGAAAAAACAGATAAAGATTCAAAAAACAACGATAAAAATTCAAATTTTGATAAAGACTTTAAAAATTTTGTTGCTAGAACTTATCAACAAAACTCACAAAATAACGACATTAAATTCAATATCGCATCTTAAAATTCTTAAATTTAAATAAAAAATTTCCTTATAAAAACGATGACTTGAATTTGTATGTTAAGATATTTAACATTTTTTCTTTTTTATAATTTAAATTTTTGCATTTTCAAGCTTTTATATCTATACTTTTTGGTGCAGAATTTAAAGAAAGAATTTTATTAAATTCTCCTGCATCATCATCACTAAATTTCACACCAAAAAGAATTTCCAATTCTTTACTAGTGCTAAATTTACCTTCTAATAGTTTTTTTACAAGCTCGTTTCTTGTATTATCATCTTTGTAAGTTTCTTTGTTTTTACTTTCTGCTTGTATAGGTTTGAAAGCTTCTTTGTCTTCTTTTTGATTGTTTTTATTAGTTAAGAACCTATCTATATCTTCTTGAGTAAGTGGCTTACCAAGTTCATTAAAGAATTGTTTTTCTCTTTGTGCCCTTTCAGCACCCCATATTTTCTCAAATTCATTCATACTTGTAAGAGTTTTTAAAAGATCAACTTTTCGTTTATGAAGTGCGGACAAATCTACGCCTTCTGTAAGATAGTCTGTGCCAAATTTATTAAGTATTTTTATTTCATCCTTGCTTAGTCTATCTTCCATATATCTTTTATATAAAGAGTTTTCTACTTCTTTTACATCAGGAGATCCATTATAGCCATTTTCTTCTTTAAATTTTTCAAGATCTCCAAATTTTTTTATTATGGATTCATAATAAGCATCATCATCATTTTTAAGCACAGCTTTTTTATTGCTTGTGTTATTATTTGGATAATTGATATTTGTATATTGAGTATCAAAATTTACCATAGAAAACCCTTTTTTTATGATATTTTATTAAAATAATCTTGGATTCCAACCACCAAGAGCAGACTACATTTGCCTTTTTGTATAATTGTAGTTTAAATAAGAATTTATACCATTAATCATTTTTGCCTTCCTTGATATTATACTATATCGGAAGAAAATTAAAAATTTATAATCTTGAGAGTTTTCAAAAACTCTCAAGTTATTATCAAGCTAAGCTTTTTCCACTTTTATGATACTTTAAAATACCTTCAGCACAGCGATAAGCCAAAGCTCCTACAGTATCAGTTGGATTATATCCACTATTGTGTTGGAAATTTCCTGCTCCTACAACAAAAAGATTATCCGCATCCCAGTGTTGTAAATAAGTATTAACCACACTAGTTTCTCTATCTGCACCCATGGTTGTTCCACCTGTGTTATGAGTAGATTGATAAGGCACAACGCTATAATCCTTAAGATAAGCACCTTTTTTGATTGATTTTACTCCTTGCATTCTTTTTGCTACCTCAGCTGTTTTATCTGTGATAAATTTATGCAAAGCTCTATCTTGATCGGTGAAATTATAAGTTAAGCGTAAAAGTGGCATACCAAAAGCATCTTTATAAGTTGGATCAAGACTTAAATAATTATTCTTATGAGGCAAAGAAGCACCTTGTCCTGCTACGGTAATAGCTCTTGTGAAATTATAGTTTAATGCTTTTTTAAATTCAGCACCCCAAGTTGGAGCTCCTGCTGGAAGTGGGGCTGATTGTATAGGGCGAGTTCCAAGCTGAACGCTATAAATCATAGCTCCATGAAGGAATTTTTCCCTAGAATGATCAAAATTATCTCCGTTAAAATCATCACTCGTAGTTCCCAAAGCACCTGAACCCATGAAGGTGTTAAATTGCTCATCAAAGAAAGCTGTTGTACCCATGTTCATTTGATAACAATAATTTCTACCTAAAGTTCCTTTACCTGTTTTTGGATCGTATTGCTCACCTATGTTGCTTACCATTAAAAGCTTAGCATTGTTAAACATATAACTTGTAAGCACAACTATATCAGCAGGTTGAATATACTCTTTCATCGTTCTAGTATCGACAAATTTTACCCCCGTTACTTTTCCGTCTTTTTTAAGAATTTGCGTTACATTGCTATAAGTGCGTATAGTGTATTTACCTGTGCTCATAGCCTTTGGAATTACTGTGTTTAAAGGACTTGCTTTTGCGCCATACTCACAACCAAAACGCTCACAATACGCACAGTATTGACAAGGAGCTAAATCTTGACCATCAGGGTTTGTATAGCCACCTTTAGAATTTGAAGCTGGCAAACGATAAGTGTGTAAATTTGAACTTTTTGCTGCACTTTCAAATCGTTTAAGCATTTTAGTATTTTCAAGAGGTTCTTGTGGATAAGGACTGGATCTAAAAGCTCCCATTTTTTCCGCTAAAGGATTTGGCTCACCTGATACCCCACAGGTTTTTTCAAATCTATCATAATAAGGCTCCATATCCTTATAAGTCACACCCCAATCTTGCAAGGTATAATCATTACCTAATTTATTACCATATCTTTGTTTGCTTAGGGTTTGAATTTCAAAATCATAAGGCATAAACCTAAAAGTCCAACCATTCCAATGCACCCCTGCACCGCCAACATTATTACCCAATAAAAACGAACCCATTTTACGATAAGGCAAGGCTAAACCACTAGGATCATGGCGAAAAGTCACAGTGTCTTTCGAGCAATCTTGCATCAAACCATAATTAATCCCGTATCTCCACTCATCATGGATAAAATTAAAATTTTCAGTACTTTGCATATGTCCGCGTTCTAAACTAAGTACATTCAAACCTGCTTTAGTAAGCTCTGCAGCCACTATACCTCCAGTCCATCCTGCCCCAACTGTTACCACATCTACTTTTTTTAATACTTCAGCCATTTTAACTCTCCATATCTGCTAAACTCATAGGTTCAATGTTAAAAAATTCATCACTTGCAATTTTATCCACATAGCTCATTTGTGCGCCTGGATATTGCATCATTCTCCAACCATTTTTATTATCATTTCCGCCATAAATTGGATCAGCTAAAACTCCAGCTACTGTCATATCTCTTAAAAGAGTGAAAAAATAAGAAGATTTAAAACCCGTAGTTTGAATTTTTCCTTTTTCAAAATCGCTTAGAATTTTATCCTGATCTCCACCTTTAAGCAGAGAAAAAGGTTTTTTATAACGCTTTTGAGCATTTTCTTCAAGAGCATGCACACCTTCTAAAAAAATATCTTTGCGTTGCATAGGAGTTTGATAGCCTTGTTCAGCTTTACCCTCAATGAAAGGTCCTTGCATATATTCTCTATCATTATAACCATAAGCACTAGCTAGCTGATTATCGATAAAATAAGGTACGCCTAAACCTATAGCTCCTTCTCCTTGCTCATCTTTAGGATAAATTCTTTCACAGGCTGCACTTAAGGTATCAAATTCAGTTTGAGTTTGAAAAAACATTCTACCTCTAACTTTATTTGATTTTCCTTGTGAAGCTTGATGCGAATGCGTAAGTTCTGCTGCCTTTAAAACAGCACCGCCACCTATAGTACTAGCTGCTACTACAGAACCACCTAAAAGCCCTAGTTTAAAAAAGCTTCTGCGATCAATAATATTGTCTTGCATTACTTCTCCTTGATAATAATTTAAACAAGACTATATTAGCCCTATTAATATAAATTTAACTTTAAAAAGCGATAAATTTTGTGTTATTCTTAATTTTATTTAAGAATATCTTTGAAAGTAATGAAAATAGAACTTTTAATAAAGCTCTATATCTTTAGAATTAAGTTCTTTATAAGCTGCACAAGCTTCTTGATGTTTTTGATCACAAGCCATACCAAAATATCTTTTTGCCTTTGTTAAATCTTGTTTTTCTAGTTGATTATAGCGTCCTAACAAATAACAAGACTCACCAAAACCTAAAGTGCAAGATTTAGAATAAAAAGCAAGGGCAGATTTTACACTTGCTTTAACAAGCTCTCCTTTATCATATAAAGACCCTAATTGATAACAAGCTCTTGCATTTTTTAAATCACAAGATCTTTTATAAAAACTTGAGGCCATTTGTCCATCTTTTTCTTTTTCATAAAATAAAGCTATATTATTACAACTTAACGATTCTCCTAAAGTACAAGCTTTATTAAAAGCCAAAAGAGCTTCATTTTTATAACCTTGATTTTGCAAAAGCAAAGCCATATTAGAACACGCACTTGCTAAACCTAATTTGCAAGCTTTATCATAAAATTTATAAGCTTGATTTAAATCCTTACTCATACCCTTAGCACTTTCGTACATAAAAGCTAAAGAAAAACAAGCTTTAGAAATATCTTTTTCACAAAGGCTTTTAAAAATTTCATAAGCTTTATCAAATTTATTTGCTTCATAAAATTTTAAACCTTCTTCTAATTCACTTAATGCAAGTAATGAATTAAAAAATAAAAATAAAGCTAAAAATATTCTCATCAATCTTCCTTTATACTTTCTCTAACATTTAAAATCTGTACTCTTCTTTTTCGAAGTTCTGCTTTTTTAAGATCTAAAAATTTACTTTTTTCTTGGATTAAAATTTGACTTTGTTCTAAAAAATTTTTTGCAATTTTTGTCAAAATAGGCTTATTAATAAGCAAAGCTTCAAACTCATAAACATTTAATTCATTTAAAACTCTTTCATAAATTTCACTTTTTTTAGGATAAAAAAGTACAAATTCAGAACTATCAAGCTCATAAAGAACACGGCTTTCATTGATTTTACGACTAAAAAATGCAAGGCTTAGTTTTGTAGCATTTTCATAATTTGTAAAAGCCTTAAGATTTAATTTTTCAAAAAATAAATCAAGTTCTAAAATACTTTTAAATAAAAGCTCTTTAAAATCTTTCAAAAAGTACTCATCACTTGCATTGCAAAAAGCTCTTAATTCACTAAAATTTTTATCACTTTGGAAAATATGATCTTTTTGTATGTTTGAAAATTCTGCTTTAAAAAGTAAAATTTCTCTCTCGAGTATGTTTATAAAGCCTTTTAATTTCATCTTGATTTCTTCAAAAGATTTATAAAGTTCATTTTTGATTTTTTTAAACTCTTTACTCATTGCATCACTATTGTAAAACATCGCCAAAAAAGCATCGTCACTTGAAATATAAGGTGCTTTATAATCATATCTTGTGTATAAATCTTTCTTTAAAAATCCTTTGCTTTCTTTGTAAAAATAAGCATCTTTTTCCTTAACACTTGCAAAAATTTCACTAGAAATTCTTTCGCTAATGCTTTTAAGCTGTTCTAAAATCTGATGATTTAAAATTTCAATCTCTTTTAAAAAAAATTCATACGCTAAAAGTAAATGCTTTTCATAACTTTGAAATTGATTTAATAAACGATCAAAAATACCTACAAAAAGTTGATTTTCATCTTCTAAAATTTCGCATAAATTTAAAATTTTTCTTTTAACAAATTTTTCTTTTAAAGCTGTTGTATCTAGCTGAGTTAAAAAATCAAGCAAAGATTGAAAATTAGATTTTTCATAGCTTTGCTCATCTTTAGCTTCTTTGCAAGAAATGGCAATAAGCTCATCAAAATATTTTAAAAATATACTTTTTGCATAATTTAAAACATTATCTAGCTCTTCTGTGTTTAATTTATCTTTTTGATTTAATACACAAATGCTATTTTCTCCTAAAAGTTCTAAATTTGCTTTTATGGCATCTTCTTCACTTTTTTTACCTGCATTATCAATTAAACTTAACCAAATCGCCCCATGAATATTTTTAAGCTCATCAAAAGTTGTTAAAGTATCATTTTCATTTGCATTTAAACCTGGAGTATCTACAAGAGTGATTTTTTCAAGTAAAGGAATGGGTGCAAAAATATGCAAACTTTTTGCTTGTTTTACTTCATTTCTTTGATCCGTATAAAAGGCTAATTTTTCTATATTTGTGATAATATCACTTCTATCTTCAAATTCTACTCTTAAAAAATATTCTTTTGCATAGCGTAAAAAAGTAGGTTTAAAAGTAACAGGAACAACACCCGTAGGCAAACAATCACGCCTTAAGATCAAATTTAGCAAACTTGATTTACCGCTTGAAAACTGCCCTATAATAGCGATATTAACATTCTTATCCAAAGAAAACACAAGCTCTTTTAATTCATTTTCTAAAGCATAACTTGCGTGCATAAAAGGCTCATTAAGTTCCTTGCAAAGCTCTTGAATACGCCCTTTAAAACTATCATCAAAACTCACACTATAAGTATTTTCATAGGCTTTTATAAAATCATTTAAAAGATTAATCTGCATTTAAAAGCCCCATTTCAAGTTGTTTTAATTTTTCAATTTTTTCTAAATTTTCTTCAAAAGAATTTAAAATATTAATATCTTGATTTTTCAGACTCTGTAAAACTTTTTCAAAACTTTCTAATTTTGATTTTTGATTTTTTTCATAATGTTTTAATTTATCATTTAAAAACTCAAAAAATGCTCCATTGATATTTAAAGAATTTAAAATTTCGCTCATTTTAAATTCTTTAAAAGTATCAAAAATAACCATATCTAAATTCGTTTCAAGCTCATATAAATCTGATTTTAAATTGCTTAATTTTTCAATTTTCAATCTTAAAAGTGCAAATTTTTCACTTTGAAAAATACTATCTATATTTTTTGAAATTCCATCTTTAAAACCTTCAAAACCATTATCAAAATCATCTTTTAAAAAATCATATTTTAAAGACAAATTTGTTTTAAGCTCCTCGATTTTTTTAATATTTTCAAATTTAATTTCTCTTAAAATATCATTAATCCCATCTTTTGTAGTAATATCAACTATATTTAAAATACGAGAAAGATTAAGCTTTTGTGCATTATTTTTTAAATATTTAAACTCATCTATCAAGCGTTCTTTTAATTTTTTAGCCAAAAGTAAAACAAGATTATCTATACCATTATCTATATTTTTAAGTTTTACAATGAAATTTGAAATTTCATCTTGTGCTTCTTTTAATAAGATATTTTGCTTTTGAAGTTCAAGTAAAAGCTTTTGATTTTCTTCACTTACACCTTGTTTATTCTCCTTAATAAGACGATTTTGCATTTCATATTTGCTTAGAATATTTTTAAGTTCCAAATGTAATTCTTTTTTGTAAGCTCTTAAGGCAATCTTGCTTTTTTCTCCTGCATAAAGCTCGTTAAAAAGATAGTTTTCAAATTCTTGCATACCACTTTTTTGCAAACTTTCCTTAGGTGCTAAACCCTTATAAAAATCACTTGCCATTTTAGCACTCACACATAAAAAATCAATCTTTTCCACCAAATTTTCATCTAAATCCACAAGTCTTGATTTTAAGCTTTCTTTGGTATAAACAATGACTTCTTCTAAATCCTTTTTGCTTAACAAATCCGCTTTAGTTAAAACAATTAAAAACTTACTCAGCCTTGAATTTAAAAGACAATGCACCAAAAAGTCTGCATCTTTTTGAGTTAAGCTTTGAGAAGCATTCATTAAATGAATTAAAAAATCACTTTCTCTAAGATACTCATTTGTAACAATTTCTCTTTGGACTACAACATCATCAAGCCCTGGAGTATCAACTATGGAAATATTATTTTTTAAAAAATCTAAATGACTTTTAATTTCTATTTTTTTAATTAAAGCTGAAATTTTATTTTTAGCTGAACTGAAATTTTTAAGTTCACAAAGTGCGATATTTTGTATTAAAGGTTTATCCTTGATAAAATCCTCTATATTTACACTCTTATCCAGCTTGTCAATAAATTCTTTTAAATCTGCATTAAAGTGCGAACTTTCAAGTATATTTTGCCATTCTTTTTTATCCCAAAAATATATCTTTGCTTCTTCACTCTTACCATAGCTTAATACTGTTAAATTAGCTGTTTCAGGTATGTTTGAAACCCCTAAAAAATCTTCTTTTAAAAGAGCATTTAAAAGACTTGATTTTCCTGCATTCATCACGCCAGTGATGGCTATATTAAACTCTAAATTTTGAAATTTTTCCAAAGTTTTTTGAAGTCTTGATTTTAAATTTTCATCAAAACTTAGCTTTTGAAGCTCTAAATTAATGGTGTTTAATTCTTTAAAATCATTTTGAAATAAAGCTTTTTGATCTATACTTTGAACTTTTTCTTGTGAAATAAAATCAAGCATTTCGGTATTTTTTGAAATTTTTTCTAAAATTTTTAGAGCCTTAAGCAAATCTTGCTTTGAAATAAAACCTGATTTAAAAAAATTTAAAATACAAATTTGAGCATTTTGTATACTAAAAATATCCACTCTTAAATCAATTTTTTTGCAAAGCTCTTGAAATTCTTTTAAGAGAAAATATCTTTCATAATTGTCTTTATTGACACTTAAAATAATCGCACACTCGGCCGTATCAAGTTTGCTTTTATCTTGAAATTTAGCATCAAAATTTAAAAATTGAAGTTCATTTTGCCAAATTTTTTGGAATAATTCTTTCATAATCTTCCCCTTAAAAAGGGGAAAGATTTATTTATTTCTTTGAGCGACAAGTTGTCTTCTCATGTAAGCGATTTTACTTTGTAAAGGTAATTCTTTAGGACAATTATCTTCGCAAGCAAGCAATGACATACAACCAAAAACACCATCATCATCGCCCACTAATTCATAAAAATCTTCCACACTTCTATGGTCATGCGGATCTTGTAAATATCTAGCTGTTCTTAAAAGTCCTGTAGCAGCTATGAAATTTGGACGCATAAGTTTAGTTGCACAAGAAGCTACACAAATTCCACACTCTATACAACGATCAAGTTCAAAAGTTTCATCCGCAACCTCCGGCTCAATACGTTCTTCAAGTTTAGAAATATCAGTTTCTTTTTCGTTATGCACCCAGCTTTCAACGCGTTTACACATGTCTTCAAACCACTCTCCTGTATTCACGCTTAAATCTTTAATATGTCTAAATGCAGGCATAGGCATAAGCTCTATCACTCCATCAGGATAATCTTTAGTTAAAGTTTTACAAGCAAGTTTTGGCACTCCATTAATCATCATTGCACAAGATCCGCAAATCCCTGCACGACAAACAAAGTCAAAACTCAGATCCGCATCCATTTTTTCACGGATCAAAGTCAAACATACAAAAACCGTCATAAAAGGAGTTTCTTCAAGCTCATAAGTCACAAAATGTGGTTTAGAAATTTTGCTTAAAGGATTATATTTAAATGCCTTTATTGTCAATTTTCTACTCATAATCAACTCCTATTCTTTGGTTTGGTGCTTTATATTTAGCTTGTAATTCATAAGGCATTAAAGCGTTTTGAATTTCATAACGACCTTTGCCTTCAGCTTCCATTTTTTCACGTATTGCATCCACTTCAGCTTGGCGTTTTTCACTTAAAGGATTTTCTATAATATTTCCTTTAGCTCCATATCCACGGAATGCTGGTGGAATTTCCATTTTCATAATATCAAGCTCTTCATATTCTATGCGTGGTAAGGTTTCGCCTTCTACCCAAAAAGTATTGGTTCTTTTCATCCAATTTAAATCATCTCTTTTTGGATAATCTTCCCTATAATGCGCCCCACGACTTTCTGTTCTTAAAAGCGCTCCATAAGCTACGCAAAGTGCTATTTTTAACATTCTTGGCACTCTATACGCTTCTTCAAGCTCTGGATTTGCACAATCAAGTTCTTTACAATGTACTTTAACATCTTGAGAATCTTTATAAAGTTTTTCAAGTTCATCTACTGCTTCTTTCAAACCTTCACCTGTTCTAAAGATGGCCACCTTATCCCACATAATTTCTTTCATTCTATTTTTAATTTCAAAAACATTATATTTACCTTCTTTATCTACTAAAGATTTTAAATATTGATACTCTTTAGTTAAGAAGTCTTTTACTACATTTGTGTCAATTACTTCACCATTATTTTTACAATAATCTGCAAAATAATCTCCCACTATCATACCTGCTACAACAGTTTCAGCACATGAATTTCCACCTAAACGATTAAATCCGTGCATATCCCAGCAAGCTGCTTCTCCACAAGCAAAAAGTCCGTTTAACCATTGACTTTCACCTGTTGGTTTAGTTCTAATTCCACCCATAGAATAATGCTGCATTGGAAGAACTGGCGCCCAACCTTTTGGACCTTCATCTGCTGGATCAATACCATTGAAAGTTTTGCAAATATCTTGTACATCGCGGAGATTTTTTTCCACATGAGCACGACCCAATATAGAAATATCAAGCCATAAATGATCCCCATAAGGACTTTTTACACCTTTACCTTTGCGAATATGCTCCATCATTCTACGACTTACCACATCACGGCTTGCAAGTTCTTTTTTCTCTGGTTCATAATCAGGCATAAAACGATATCCATCCACGTCACGTAAAATTCCACCATCACCACGACAGCCCTCAGTAAGCAAAATACCGCTTGGTACAATAGGAGTTGGGTGAAATTGCACTGCTTCCATATTTGAAAGTCTACAAAGTCCCGTTTCAAGAGCGATAGCAGCACCTGTTCCTTCACAAATTACCGCATTTGTAGTTTGTTTATAAATTCTACCATAGCCCCCTGTTGCTATCATAGTTCCTCTTGCGATATAAGCAATGAGTTGTCCATTGGTTAAATCTCTAGCAATCACACCTAAGCATTTTTTACCATCATGGATAATTCTTACTGCTTCCATTCTATCAATAATTTTTACTTGATGTTTAATAGCTTCATTTGCTACACCATAAAGCATACAATGCCCTGTTGCATCTGCGATATAGCAAGTTCTCCATTTTTTAGTTCCACCAAAATCTCTAGCATTAATAAGCCCGTGCGCTTCTTCTTTTTCTTCAATCACAGTTTTTTGTGCATTGATTACAACAGTTCTTGGACCTTTAGTAACTCTAGTCCAAGGCACACCCCAAGCCGCAAGCTCACGCACTGCTTTTGGCGCAGTTTGAGCAAACATTCTTGCTACTTCTTGATCACAGCCCCAATCACTTCCTTTTACTGTATCTGCGAAGTGAAGATCTTCATTATCACCCTCACCTTTTGCCCCATTTGCTAAACTTGCCTGCATACCTCCTTGCACCGCTGCAGAGTGAGAACGCTTCACTGGACAAATACTTAAAAGTGTTACACTTTGGCCACTCTTTGCTACTTCAATAGCCGCTCTAAGACCTGCTAATCCTCCACCTATTACTAAAGCATCACTATATTGTATATTCATAATTTGCTCCATTGTAGTTTTTTATCATCGCAGTAGTTTGGGTTTGATTTTGGTAGTTTTCATAACCTATTTTTATAAATGCTGCAAGACTTAACACACCTAAAACTAGGAAGAAAATACTGATTATCCATTTAGCAGTTTTAAGCTTTTTGCGACTTTCTTTTACATTTTTTCCTTCAAACCAACCCCATTTAACACAAAGTCTATAAAGCCCTATACTTCCATGAAGTTCAACACAGACTAAAAGAACAGCATAAAAAAGCCACATAAAATGACTTACAACCCTATCTCCTGACATATCGCCGCTGATTTTATCTGCATTGGTTACAATAAAAATAAGATGAGCAGAACCTAAGAAAAACATAATAAAACCTGTAAAAGCTTGAACCCACCATAACGAAGTATCGCTGTGATTCATTTTTTTACTGTGTGTTCTTAGTATTTGATACTGACGGTAATTAATAGGAAATTTTCTCATTGCAAGTAAAGCATGAACGAAAAAAACCACTAAAACACAGGCGGCTAAAAATGAAGTAAGATAACTCATAACAGGATTATCGTAAACAAATTTTAATTCTAAAAAATGTACCACAGAATTAAAAAAATCCTCACTGACTAAAATTGTAGAAACAAAAAGCATATGCACCCACATAAAAAGACCTAAAAAAAGCCCTGAGGCGCTTTGGATAAAGTCTAATTTCGCAGGCATTTTACTTTTTTTGCCCTCAATGCTCTTACCCAAATAACCTTCGATAAGCTCACGCATCTTTACTCCTTTGTAAAAAGAAATTAAAAAAATCCATTTCATTATATTACAAAAGTCTTTAAGATAGATTAAATATTTACTTTTTTAAACTTTATACAAATATAAACTAACAAAGCTGTTATAAACATTATAAAACTTAAAATTTGCCCCATACTCATACCCCATAAAACAAAACCTATACCAAAATCAGGCTCGCGATAAAATTCACATATAAATCTTGCCAATGAATAAGCACCAGCATACACAAGAATCAATTCCCCTTGAAAACTTTGCTTAAATCTTGCTAAATAAACTATAATAAAAACAACAATACCTTCTAAAAATGCTTCATAAAGTTGCGATGGATGGCGCAATACTCCATCAACATAAATTCCCCAAGGCACATTTGTAATGCGACCAAAAAGCTCTTGATTTAAAAAATTTCCTATACGACCAAAAACATAAGCCAATGGAACACTTAAAGCAACCAAATCAAGAAAAATCCAAGGATTTGCTTTATATTTTTTACAAAACAATAAAGTAGCTATCAAAAATCCTATAATTGCTCCATGATAACTCATACCTCGAATACCTACAAATTCACCATTAATATAAGGATTAAAAATTTGCCAAGGATGAGTAATATAATACATAGTATTTGCATCATAAATCAAAATATATCCAAGCCTTGCACCTAAAATAACCCCTATTTCAACCCATATAAAATAACTATCCAAATGTTTTTCATTAATGTCTAGTTGAAATTTTCTTACAAAAAATTTAGCCAAAAGCAAAGCCAAAAGCAAAGCTATAACATACATAATGCCATACCAATGCACCTTTAAACCAAAGATGCTAAAAGCTATAACATTAAAATTTGAATAAATATGCTGCCAAAATTCCATATATCTTTCCTAATTTTCTTTTATAAAAATATAACAAAAAAACTTTAACCTGCTATAATTAACACAAACACATTAAATAAAGGTAAAAAATGAAAAAATATATTTTACTTGCTAGTAGTATGTTAATTTTAGCAGCTTGTGGGGGTACAAGCAGTAATTTTGTCAATGTTTCTATGCCAAATTTTAAACCCCAAGTTCCAACAAAGGTTGAACCTATTGATTCTGGAGTAAGCATTGCTCTTGAGCCTATTAATATAGAACAAAATAACAATTATTCTGATTATTTTGAAAATTCAGTGCTTAAAATTCGCATAGAAAAAGAAATTGATCTTTTAAAACAAAATTTAGAAGAGCAGATCAAAACCATCGCTCAACTAAAAGGCTATAAAATAGTTACTACTAATCCAGACTACACTCTTAAAAGTTCAATCAGTATTTATACGGAAGAAAAAAATGCACAAAAAACAAGCAATTTTATGAGTGGAGATTATGTAAAATCCAATTTAGGTATAAATTTTAAAGGTAAAATAGATTTTATAGATGCACACAATCCACAAAATTCAACCAATCTTTCAAGTAGCACTAAACTAGATTCTTTAGTTGCGCTTAACTATCCTATTAAAAATGATGATGGGGTTAATATGTTTAAAACTACTATCTCTACCGTACCAACTCAACTCAATAAAGGTTTAGAGCAACCTGCTTTTGAAATTGATAAAAGTTTTTTAGCTTTTTATAAAAATACATTAAATACACTTTATAACAATCTACCAAAAGCAACAGACATAGGCAAAACTATACCTAATACAAACAGTGGTTTTAATAGTTTTGATGGCGATGCTACCTTTGAAGAAAGCTTACCTCAAACAAATTCTAATCAAAATAATACAATTGAAAACACGCCTACACAAAATATTCCTACAAATCCATCTTCAACAAATCAAAATAATCAAAGTAAAAATCAAGATGGGGTAGAAATATTTGAATGATAAAACTTGTGGGAAAATTAAACTTTCTCACACAAAAAATAAGATTTTCTTATACAAGAAAAATAACTATCATTCTACTTTAAAATCAATGCCTGTTGCATTGCATTTTTTATCATCTCTCTTTTATCTTGTATTTCAAAAAAAAGTTCAAAAGCAAAAACTCCTTGCCATAAAAGCATATCAAGTCCATCTTTAATTTTTAAATGATACTCTTTACATAATCTATAAAAAGGTGTTTCTCTGCCATAAATTACCTCAAAAGCAAATTTAGCTTTAGGTAAAATTCTATCTAAAAGCTCTCTATCACAAGGTAAATTTTCATCTTTTAATCCAGCAGAAGTTGAATTTATAACCAAATCAAAGTCAAAATCTTGCAAGTTTTTATAAAGATAAGTTGGATAAGCTAAAAAATCTTTAAATCTTTCTTTACTACGATTAGCTATATACACTTCTACGCCTTTTTGTTTTAATGCATAAGCAAGCGCCAAAGCTGTACCTCCAGCACCCAAAATCAAAGCTTTTTTTATATTATCAAAATCCTTAATAGCTTCTAAAAAACCTAAAGCATCAGTATTATAAGCGTAAATTTTATCTTCTTTTAAGCATAAAGTATTTGCAGAGCCAATATTTCTAGCAAAATCATCCTTCACATCAGCAATATCTAAAGCTTTTTCCTTAAAAGGCAAAGTAATATTAGCTCCACTAAGTCCTAATTTAAAAAAATCTTCTCTTAAACAGTTAGCATTTCTTAAATGATAGCGTGTATAAATGCTATCAAGCCCTAAGGCTTTAATAGCATTATTATGCATTCTAGGCGATTTAGAGTGAGAAATAGGATCGCCTATAACTGCTAAAAATTTCATTTTAAAGTAAAAGAAAAAGCATCTTTTGCAATATCCTTACGGATTTTAGCAAGTTCTGCTGCAATATCTGCCTTTTCAAATGGCCCTATTAAAACCTTGGTAATTTCTTTACCTCCAACTGTAGTTTTATAAAGTTTATAATCATAACCTTTTTGCTTTACAGAAGCAAGTTCTTTTGATTTTTGATCCAAATTACTTACTGAGAAAATTTGCACATAAATACCCGATGCTAAACCACTTGGATGTACAGGTTTAGCATCAACATTTTTAAATAAATCATTTGCATTTTGTTCTTTTTTAGGGGTTTGTTTTGCACTTTCTTTTTCTTTTTTTACAGCTATTTGTTTTTTTGCTTCTTCTTTAGGTTTTACAGTTTGTTTTACTTCTTGTTTGGGAGCACTTGCTTGCGGAGCGGTATTTTCCGAAGTAGCTGCTGTTGGTTCTGCTGGAACTTCTTGATCAGGCATAGCAAAATTTGTACTATCATTGTTATTTGAACTAGAGGCTGTTGTATTTTGAGTTGTATTTTGTTCATCTTGAAATTGTTTTCTTAATGCCTCAAATTGATCTTCTGCTGAAGTATTATCTGTAATTGGCATACTTTCAAAAGAAGTATCATTGTTATTGTCTTGAGTTGCTATAGGTTCACTTGGCAATACACTTTGATTTTGCGTATTTTCATCACCACTACCATTAATAAGCTTCATAACTATCATGATAGCTAAAAACAAAATAACTAAAGCAATAACTCGTAAAAGAATTTTTTTTACTTTTTCACTTTTATTACTTTTTTCTAAAATAATATCATCAAATTCATTTTTTTGATTTTCCATAATTTGTCCTTTCTTACATATGCTTAGACCAAGAACTTCCTCGTTCTTTTTGATAAACCTCATAAGGCAATATTAAAATATTAAATTCCCTAGGTACATCCATACTAGGAAACACCTTCCATTCTACTGGCATTTTACTTGCAAACATCATTGAAAGTTTAGACGCTAAAGAATAACCTTCGTTTAACGCCGTGTGTCCTTTGTGAATATAAAGATGTAAATGTCCTGGAGTTTTAGTCTTATAGGCTGTGAAATTTATAAAACCTTCTTCTCTTAAAATAAGTTGTGCACGGTGATAAAATCTTTCAGCATTAAAACCATTATAATCAAAGACAATATTTTCTACTTTATTATCTTTTGTTATTAAATCATGAGCGACAACAATTTTTTTAGCAGCGTGTTCTCTCATGACATTTAAATTTAAAGGAGCATCAACTCTTTCAAATTTATCAAAAAATAAGCGACCTCTATGTGTAATTTTATTTACAATTTTATCGCGTCTTATATAATAATGATCGCCAATTATTTTAATTAGCGACATATCCATTGGTGAAATCAAAACATAGCCCTTTCATAAATAATAAAATTACTTGCAAGTTTTTTTAATTCTTGTTTAATATTCTTTTGTAATTTTTCATTATTAACATCATCTAAAATATCTGCAATATAATTTGACACAATTTCCATTTCTTTTTCTTTAAAACCTCTGGCAGTAAGGGCTGGAGTTCCAAGTCTTAATCCACTTGTGATAAAAGGACTTCTAATCTCTCCTGGAACGGTATTTTTATTTGCAGTAATACCTGCATTTCCAAGAGCTAAATCTGCATCTTTTCCGCTAAACTCACGATCTAAAAAACTCATTAAAACAAGGTGATTATCCGTTCCATCGCTAACAAGTTTAAATTTTCTATCCATTAAAACATTAGCTAAAACTTGAGCATTGGTTCTTACTTGTTTTGCATAAACTTTCCACTCATCGCTAAGATTAAATTTAAATCCTACTGCTTTTGCAGCAATTACATGCATCAAAGGACCACCTTGAATACCTGGAAAAATGGCAGAATTAATTTTTTTAGCAAGCTCTTCATCATTTGTCATAATAATACCACCTCTTGGGCCACGCAAAGTTTTATGCGTAGTTGAACTTACTACATGAGCGTGTGGAAAAGGACTTGGATGTTCGCCTGCTACAACAAGACCTGCAATATGTGCTATATCAGCAAAAAGATAGGCGCCTACTTCATCAGCGATTTCTCTAAATTTAGCAAAATCAATCACTCTTGCATAAGCACTAGCTCCACAAACTATTAATTTTGGCTTTTCTTTTTTAGCAATTTCTCTTACTTTTTCATAATCAATTCTTCCATCAAGTTCTACGCCGTAAAAACAACTTTCGTACATTTTACCCGAAGAACTTACTTTTGCACCATGAGTTAAATGTCCACCATGACTTAAATCCATTCCTAAAATTTTATCACCTGGATTAATCAAAGCCGCATAAACACCTTGATTAGCTTGAGAACCTGAATTAGGCTGAACATTAGCAAATTTACAATTAAAAAGTTTTTTACATCTTTCAATAGCTAGAGTTTCAATCTCATCAACAAATTCACAACCACCATAATATCTTTTACCTGGATAACCTTCTGCGTATTTGTTCGTCAAGATACTTCCCATAACTTCCATTACTTCAGGTAAAGTGAAATTTTCACTCGCTATCATTTCAAGACCTTCGCATTGACGCTCTAACTCTTTGTTTGTTAAATCAAAAATTTCTTTATCAAACATTTCTAAACTCATTCTTTCTCCTTTAGTTCTGATTTTAATGGACGCATTGCAGGAAACAATATCACATCTCGAATAGATTTTTTATTTGTCAAAAGCATAACAAGTCTATCTATGCCTATACCCTGCCCTGCCGTTGGAGGCATTCCATAACCCAAAGCATTTACAAAATCTTCATCCATTTCGCAAGCCTCTTCATCGCCTGCATTTTTAGCTTCAATTTGTTTTAAAAATCTCTCATATTGATCAAGAGGATCATTAAGCTCATTAAAACCATTTGCCAATTCTCTTCCACAAATAAACAACTCAAATCTCTCAGCAATCTGAGAATCCTCATCGCTACGTCTTGATAAAGGACTTATGGAAATAGGAAAATCAATCACAAAAGTAGGATTGATCAATTTTTCTTCCACATAATTGTCAAAAAGTTCAGCTTGCAAATGTCCAAGTTCAAGCTTTTCATTCGCTTCAAAACCATCTGCTTTTAATTTAGTAAGAATTTTTTCCTTATCTTCGATTAAATCCCTATCTAAACCACCATACTTACAAAGTGCATCTTTATAGGTTATTCTTTCAAAAGGTTTAGAAAAATCTATCATTTTTCCATCAAATTCTATTGTTTTTCCCAAATTAAGTTTATCTAAAAGCAAAGCAAAAAGTTCTTCAGTTAAATCCATTAAATCTTTATAATTATGATAAGCCCAATAAAATTCTATAGTTGTAAATTCGGGATTATGAGTTAAATCCATACCTTCGTTTCTAAAACAACGATTGATTTCAAAAACTGCCTCAAAACCACCCACTACAAGTCTTTTAAGATAAAGTTCTGGAGCAATTCTTAAAAATCTTTCTACGCCTAAAGAATTGTGAAAAGTTACAAAAGGCTTAGCGTTTGCTCCACCTGCAATCGGATGCATCATAGGAGTTTCTACTTCTAAAAAGCCTTTATTTTCAAAAAAATGACGAATCAAACTCACCACTTTAGAACGCACTAAAAAATCTTTTCTAACTTCTGCATTCATTATCATATCAACATAACGTTTACGATATCTTTGTTCAATATCTGTTAATCCATGATATTTTTCAGGTAAAGGAACAATAGCTTTTGTAGCGAGTTTTACTTCACTTGCATGCAAACTAAACTCACCTGTTTTAGTTACAAAAGGAAAACCTTTAACCAAAACAATATCACCCACCTCTAAATTCTTTTTTAAAATCGTATAAAGCTCTTCGCCTACGCTATCTTTACTAAAATAAATTTGTAAATTTGTATCCTCATCTTCAATGTTTGCAAAAATTGATTTCCCAGCTATACGCAAAAGTTTCAAACGTCCTGCAACAACAGCATTGACACTTTCATCTCTTTTTTCAACTTGCTCTAAAATATAAGAAAATCTATCCTTAAAAGTCTTTAAAGACATTTCCTTTTCTAAAAAATGAGGATAAGGATTAATCCCTAAATTTTTTAACTCTTTAGCTTTTTCTATTCTTTGCTGCTCTAAAATATTATCAAACATTTATATTTTTACCTTTACTTTTTGATTATTACAATCACCACAAACACCATAAAGCTGCATCAAATGCCCTGTAAGTTTAAAACCATGTTCTTTTGCAATCAAGGCTTGCTGTCTTTCTATAATAGGATTTTCAAACTCTATAATTTTTCCGCAATTTTTACATATCATATGATCATGGTGAGGTTTATTAGCAAGCTCATATTTTTTACCTGCTGAACCAAAAGAAATGGAAGTTACCATTTCTGCTTCTTCAAGTAAATTTAAAGTACGATAAACAGTTGCAATTCCTACATTTAAATCAGGTTCAGCTTGTTTGATTTCCATATATAAACTTTCGGGTGTGTAATGAGTATCACTGTGATAAAGAGTTTTTAAAAGCACTTCTCTTTGCTTAGTATATTTAAGTCCGCCTTGTCTTAATATTTTTTTAAACCTCTCAAGTAAAACATCATATTCCACATTTTCTATCAGCATATCACTCCCCTTTTTGAGTATTGTTTAAATCACTTACAATATCTTGCAACTTTTCACTAGCATGATCTAGACTATTTTCTGTTAAAGGTTGATTCATAATAAAAGATCCCGTTTCTTTAAGTAAATTTAAAGTATAGCTATTTTTAGCAAAATTATCTAATTTATCATTTAAAAAATCAATTCTTGCCACACAAAAAACTAAAATTGCAAAAATTAAAAAGATTTTTGCTCCACCAAATATAAAGCCACCAATGCGATCTAAAAAACCTAGGCCACTTAATTTAATCAACCTAGAAAGAAAATTACCCACCAATAAACAAACTATCCAAAAAATAATTAATATGGCTAAAAATCCAGCAAATCCAGCTAAGCTTTGATTTTCTATCTTATAAAAAGTACTTTGTATAAATTCAGCTGCTTGAGTTGCATATTTTGAAGCAATAAAAACACCACCAATAATACCCAAAAGTCCAAAAATTTCTTTTATTAAACCATTGATAATACCCTTAAGCCCTAAAAGCAAGGTAAATCCTAAAATAAAAGCATCAAACCAATAAAAATTCATTTCAATCACTCTCTGATTTTTTTTGTTTTAAATTTATTCTACAAATAAGCACTAAATGCTAAGTTAATCATTCTATGATTTTAGGAACAACAAAAAAATGTTCTTGTTTTTTTGGAGCACAATCTAAAACCTCATCAATAACATTGCTATTTCTTATCTCATCAATCCTCAAAGGAGCTCCACCTTTTATAGTACTCACAGTAATCTCTTGGGAATCTAAATCAAGTTCGTTTAATTTTTCAACAAAATTCACAATTTCACTTAACTGTGCAATAGTTTCATTTCTGTTTTTTGTTATTTGTAAAGCACTTAATTTTTCAAGCTTGCTTAATAATTTCTCATCTATTTGCATTTCTTAAACCTTAATAAAAAAGTTAAAATTTTGAAAATTATATCATAAAAAGCTTTAAATTGTTTAGGATATTTTGCAATTTATATGATACAATATCATAATTTTTCTATACAAAAATAAAAATATTTTTTCAAGGATAAATTTTGGGACTAAAAGATAATTTAAAAGCTGTTAAAAATGAACTTAACACAGAAGAACAATTTATAGAAAATTTTATCAAAGGAGAGAGATTTATACGCAAGTATAAATTTTATATATCTGCTGTTGTGATAATTTTAGTTGCTTGGTTTGCTGGAAATTTTATAATCTCAAAAATAAACGATTATAAAACAAAAGAAGCAAATGAAATTTATGCCAATCTAATACAAGATCCTAGCAATAAAAATCTTTTAGAACAACTTAAAAATAAAAATACTAATCTTTACACTATCTTTTTACTAAAAGAAAATATTAATGATCTTAATAATACAGCCTTTCAAAATGAACTAAAACAAATTTATAATAATGCTCAAACAAACACTTTACTTAAAAATATTATTGCATTATCTTTAGGAGATAAATCAATATTTTTAAAAAATTATGATAAATTATTAGAAGCTTACAAACTTTTAGAGCAAAATAAAATCGAAGAAGCTAATGTTTTACTTTCTCAGATAAAAGAAAATTCAAGTTTAAATCAAATAGCTAAAAACCTCAAACATTATCAAGGCATTACACAATGAAAAAAATATTTTTAACACTATTTTGTTTAATATTTCTATGTGCTTGTGGCACCAAAAGACAATATTTTGAACCAAAACAAACCGATGGAGATTTAAGTCATAATAGCAATTTAAAAAGTAAAATCGTTGATTGGAATCTAGTTTCTGCAAAACTTAGCAATAATATAGCTATCTTAAAAAATAATATCTCCATAGACAAGTTTAAACTTCCTAAAAATTATATGCTTCTAGCTTATCAAGATGGGGAATATTTTACTGCAGATAATAATGGAAATTTAAAAATTTTTGACAATTCTTATAATGAAATTTATAATTTTCAATTTGGCGCTAGTGTTGTAGGAGTAGCTTCTAATGGAGATGATTTAGCCCTTGTACTTGCAAACAATACTATAGTTCTTGCAAATCGTTCTTTGGGTATTAAATTTAGTCAAACCCTAACCTCAGCTCCAGCTCAAGACAGTCGTACCGCTAATCCTATATTTTTAGACAATATCATCGTATATCCAACGCTAGATGGCAAAATTTTAATTCTTTCAAGAAACAATCTTCAAGTCATTAAAGATGTGGTTATTTCAGCAGAAAATTTTTTCAACAATGTAATCCATCTAAGTGTAATCGGAGATAAACTTATAGCAGCAACAGCTAAAAAAATCATTGTTGTAAGCCCTGCTAGAACTCTTTATCTTGACGCTGACATAAAAGATGTTGCACTTAGTGATGATGGTATTTTTATACTAGAAAAAGATGGCACTATTATTAAAACTGATTATAACTTAAGAAAAATTGCAGAAAAAAAATTTGAATTTGCTATTTTTGTAAAAAGCAATATATACAATAATTATTTATATATTTTTGAAAAAACAGGCTATCTTATCAAAATGAATCTAAATTTAGATAATACACAAGTATTTAAACTTTCAGAAGCTGTTGATAAAATTTCTTTCATGGGGAATGGTAAATTTTACTACGGAGATAAAATTTTAGATTTGCTATGATAAAAATTTTAGAACAAACAATAAAGTCTTTAAAATTAAATTTAAAGCCCTATGACTTAAGTATGTTGACTAGAAAAAAAAGTTATATTTGCGCTAAAGATCAAAATAACATTCTTTTTATGTATACAGGAAAAACAAAATTTTTAATAAAAGATGCCTTATTTTTAGAAAATCTAGCACAGCAAATTAACATAAATAACAAATATTTTTTTAGTATGGCTTCTCTTTGCTCTAAAGCAAAAAATCATCTAGAAATGAAAGGATTTAATATCTATGTTGCTCTGTGATATTGGGAATTCAAATGCTAATTTCCTAGATGATAACAAATATTTTACTCTTAGTATAGATCAGTTTTTAGAATTTAAAAATGAACAAAAAATTTTTTATATCAATGTCAATGAACATCTCAAAGAACATTTAAAAAATCAAAAAAAATTTATCAATCTTGAACCTTATTTTTTATTTGATACAATTTATCAAGGATTAGGAATCGATCGCATAGCAGCTTGTTATACTATTGAAGATGGAGTTGTTGTAGATGCAGGTAGTGCTATTACAATTGATATTATTTCTAATTCTATACATCTTGGTGGTTTTATCTTGCCAGGTATTGCAAATTATAAAAAAATTTATAGCCATATTTCACCACGATTAAAAAGTGAATTTAACACTCAAGTTAGTCTTGATGCATTCCCACAAAAAACCATGGATGCTTTAAGTTATGGTGTTTTTAAAGGAATTTACCTACTGATAAAAGATGCCGCTCAAAATAAAAAGCTTTATTTCACTGGTGGAGATGGGCAATTTTTAGCAAATTATTTCGATCACGCAATTTATGATAAACTTTTAATCTTTCGAGGAATGAAAAAGATTATAAAAGAAAATCCCAATTTACTTTATTAAAAATGTTACAAAAATTCTCATTGATATCAAACCTTAATGAAATTTAACTTTTTGTAAAACAAATTCAATTAAACTTTATTTAGAAAAAAGTTTATTAAAATAAAAAAAGGAAAAACAATGGGTCAACAAGAATTTGATGTGCTTGTCATCGGAGCTGGAATTTCGGGAGCAGCATTATTTTACGAGCTTGCAAGATATACAAATATTAAAAATATTGCTTTGATAGAAAAATATAATACAGCTGCAACATTAAATTCTAAGGGAACGAGTAATTCTCAAACCATTCATTGTGGAGATATTGAAACCAATTATACTTTAGAAAAAGCGCGAAAAGTAAAAAGAACAGCTGATATGATAGTTAAATATGGACTCATGCAAAATGCGCAAAATAATTTCATGTTTTCTCATCAAAAAATGGCTCTAGCTGTTGGAGATATAGAATGTGATTATATGAAAAAACGCTATGAAGAATTTAAAGAACTTTATCCTTATATAAAATTTTTCGATAAAGCAAAAATCAAACAAATTGAACCCAAGGTTGTTTTAGGAGAAGATTGCAATCAAGATAGACCTGAAAATATCTGTGCCATGGGTGTTGAAAGCGGCGAGGTTTTTACAACTGTAGATTTTGGGAAAATGAGTATAAATCTAATAGAACAAGCCCAAAAACAAAATAAAAATACTTTCGTTGCCTTTAATCAAGAAATTATTCACATAGAAAAAAAAGATGATATTTTTATATTAAAAACCTCAAATCATCAAGAATACCATGCCAAAAGCGTAGTTGTCAATGCTGGGGCGCACTCTTTATATTTAGCACATAAAATGAACTTAGGTATGGATAAGTCTTGTTGGCCTGTTGCAGGAAGTTTTTATTTAACCAAACAAAAACTTTTAAATGGCAAAGTTTATATGGTGCAAAATCCTAAACTTCCATTTGCAGCCCTTCATGGAGATCCTGATTTGCTTGCTGATATGAACACTCGCTTTGGACCTACTGCACTTGTTATTCCAAAACTAGAACGTTATCATGGTCTAAAATCAGTTCCAGAATTTTTTGAAGCACTAAAACTTGATAAAACTGTTTTAAAAGTAACTTTTAATATGTTTAAAGATGCAACAATTAGAAATTACATCTTTTATAATTATCTTTTTGAACTACCTTTTATTGATAAAAGCTTATTTGTTAAAGATGCCAAAAAAATAGTCCCAAGTCTTAAAGCAAGCGATATTTATTATGCGAAAGGTTTTGGAGGCGTAAGACCACAAGTTATTGATAAAACTAAAGGAGAATTAATGCTAGGTGAAGCAAGCATCACAGAAACCCCTGGTATTATTTTCAATATGACTCCAAGTCCTGGGGCAACAAGTTGTTTAGGAAATGCTGAAAGAGATGCAAAGCTTATATGTAATTACCTAGGAATGGAATTTAACGAAGATAAATTTTCTTCAGAATTATTGTAATCATTTTGTTTCTATTTTTAGCTACAATAATTTCAAAAGGAGTTTACCATGCTTAAAAAAACAAAAATTGTAGCCACAGTAGGTCCAGCAAGTGAAAAGGAAGAAATTCTACGCCAAATGATTATCAATGGTGTAAATGTTTTCCGTTTAAACTTTTCTCATGGAACACATGAGTATCATAAAAAAAACTTAGATACCATAAGAAGAGTAGCTAAAGAATTGCATACTCGTATTGGAATTTTACAAGACATTAGTGGTCCTAAAATTCGTACAGGTGAACTTAAAGAACCATTTGAATTAAAAAAGGGTGATAGACTTGATTTTTATCGTGAAACAATTTTAGGGGAGAAGATTGCTCAAAATCATTATAAAATCAGTATCAATCAAAAATCTATTTTAGATATGTTAAAAATTGATGAATATATTTATCTATATGATGGATCAATTCGTGCTAAAGTAGAAAACATAGATGATCAAAAAATTGAAACCATTATAGAAAATGATGGTTTTTTAAACTCAAATAAAGGTATTAATTTTCCGAATACTAAAATCAATATTGATGTTATTACACAAAAAGATAAAAATGATTTACTTTGGGGTATAAAAAATGAAGTAGATTTTTTAGCAATATCTTTCGTACAAAATGCGCACGATATTGATGAAGTTCGTGAAATTTTAGCACAAAATAACGCAAAAATATCTATTTTTGCAAAAATTGAAAAATTTGATGCAGTAGAAAATATTGATGAGATTATTAAATCTAGCGATGGTATAATGGTTGCAAGAGGAGACTTAGGTATTGAGGTACCTTATTATAAAGTTCCTAATATCCAAAAAGAAATCATACAAAAAGCAAACAATGCCTCTAAGCCTGTTATTACTGCGACTCAAATGCTTTTTTCATTAGCCAAAAGCAAAACCGCCACAAGAGCTGAAATTTCAGATGTTGCAAATGCTGTTCTAGATGGAACAGATGCAGTAATGCTAAGTGAAGAAAGTGCCGTTGGTACAGATCCTGCAAACGCTGTTGATATAATGTGTCAAACTATAATAGAAACAGAAAAACGCTATCCATATAACAAATTTAATGATTTTAATGATTTAGACAATACAGATAAAATCATGCGTTCTTCAGCTCATCTTGCAACAGATCTTAACGCTGATGCTATTTTTTCTTTAACAAGTAGCGGAAAATCTGCTATTAAGATTGCGAGATATCGTCCAAATATAGAAATCATAGCAGTAGGACATTCTGAAAAAACCTTAAACTCTTTAAGCATAGTTTGGGGAGTTAATCCTGCGATTTTAGTTAACAAAAGTAATGAACTTACAGAATTATTAAAAGACTCTGTAAGATCAAGTGTTGAAAAAGGTTTTATGGATGAAGATAAATGCTATCTTCTAACTGCAGGCTTTCCAACAGGGGTAGAAGGCACTAGCAATCTTATCCGCATTCTCAATAAAGAGCAAATTACTTATTATCTACAATAAAACATTAAATTCCTTTGAAAATAAGGAATTTAATGTCCTTATAAATTTTTTAAGTCAAAAGTCGATATAAATTAAAGCCTCACACAAAGGAGCAAATATGCAAGTGAATACTTTTTCAAATATCGCTAGCATGGCACAAACACAAGTTAGCAATAAGAAGGCAGATGATGCTAAGGAAAACACAAAAGACAAAAATGTTCAAAGTGCTAATTCTAGCAAGGATGTAGATAAAAATACCCTTGAAAAATTAAATGCACTTGGTGGAAAAGGCATTACACAAATTTACCTAGTTCAGTTTCAACAGCAAACAATGAATGCTGTAATAGGTTCGAGCAATGCCCAAACTGGACTAGATAGTCTTTTAAATGGTGCCAATTTAGATACTGCGAAATCTATACTTACAAATATTGATTTTGCATCCTTAGGCTACAGTGGCAAAAATCCACTTGATATGAATACAGATGAACTTCAACAACTTGTAAGTGAAGATGGTTTTTTTGGAGTGGAAAATACAGCCAATCGCATCGCGGATTTTGTTATTAAAGGCGGTGGCGATGATGTTGAAAAATTAAAAAAAGGTCTTGAAGGTATGAAAAAAGGATTTGAGCAAGCAGAAAAAATGTGGGGTGGAGAACTTCCTCAAATCAGTCAAGATACAATAGATGCGGCACTTAAAAAAGTTAGCGATCGCATCGATGAACTAGGCGGAAAAACTCTAGATCTTCAAGCTTAACTAAAAATGCTTAGAAATTTCTAAGCATTTTTAGTTGTTATTAATATCAAAAGTAAAAAATTCACTCTTAAAATTATTAGGTAAAGTTTTATACTGAGATATCGCAGCTTCATAGTTCTTTACTTCTTGATACAACATACCAAGAGCTGCTTTACTCTCTTTGTTATTTTTATCTGTAAGTTTAGAAAGCTGCAAAAGCGCTATAGCTGAATTTGGATTATTTGCACCTACGGCTGCTACGGCTGCTAAAAATAAAGTTTTAGTATCTTTAGCTCCATAATCATCAATCAAAGAATTATAAAGCGCATAAGCCTCCTCGTATTGCTGTGCAAAAATATCCAAATAAGCTAAAGTTTGTAAAATACCCTCATCTTTTGCTCCTGAAACATTAATCAACTCTTTAAATTTCTGTCTTTCTAAATTTAAAAGCCCTGCAATATGCATTAAATTAACATAAAATTCCCTAGCTATATTTGGCCCACCAAAAACACTACGATAATCAAGTTTTAAATTTTTAAAATGAATTTGAGCATTTTGAGCATATTCTTTAATATTTAAATTTGAATTTAAAGAATTAAAATACAAAATATTTGCCAAAATATCTTCAGGCAACTCTGAACGCAATTTAGCAATTTTCACATCTACTTGATTATTAAGGTTATTATTTTTAGCAATAATAGCTTCAAAAATCAAACTCAAAGGCGTATCTTTTTTTATTTCATCTAAATAAGGAAGCATAGAAATATAATTATTATTAACTAAAAATAACATACTTTTTTGCATATTAGCTTTAAAATTAGAATCAGCAGCTATATTATCAAGAATTTCATTGTAAAGTTTAGTTGTATCAATATCAATTAATTTTGCACAAAACATAGCAAAAGCACCTGCTAAGTAATTTTTAGGATTAAGATGATATGAACTTGAAAAATGCTTATAAGCAAGTTCATAATTTTGCACTTGGGCATAAGTTAAAGCCAAATTATAATGTAAAATACTATGTTCTGGATAATCCTTGATAAGTTTTTGAAATTCTTGGTTAGCAAGGCGTAACTTCTGATTTAATGCATAGTTAATAATATTGGCAATTTTTACATTGGTAGATGAAAGAGCTTTGCTTATATTAAGATAAATTCCCGCATCAGTACTATCATCAACGAAATCTGTAACATTAGCTTTTTTAATATATAAAGCAGCCTGCTTACTATCAAAAACCTGATAAGGTGCAAAATAAAAAAGCAAATCGAATTGATCTTTTTGTTTTTTTAGCAAATCTTTTGAAAAAGAATTTTGAGCAACTGCTATATTAAAAAGATCCTTATTTAAACGAACTTGAATTTTATAAGTATCTAAAATCTTATATCTATCTTTATCGTTATCATAAGAATTTTGCAAGCGCGCTAACATATCTTGATAATTTCCTGTTTTAATATCAACCAATGTTAAAGCCGCTAAACTCTGATTAAAATCTCTTTCAATTTTCATCGCTGTACTTAAAGCGACTTTAGCTTTAGCATATTCTCCTATTCTAGCGTATAAAAGACCTAAAGATAAACTAGATTCAAAATTACCTTGAGAATTTAATTGCTGTATAGCCTTGGAATCAAAGTCCATTTTTGCATAAATTTTAGCAGACAAATACTTTGCAACATCAGAATACGGCTCCACATCTGTTCTTTGTAACATTTGCAAGGCCTCAGGGTAATATCCTTTGTAATAATTAATCAAGCTTAAATAATAATCATATAATTTTGATTTTCCTTCTTTTGGAAGATACACTTGAGCTAAATCAATATAATATCTAAATTTTTCCTTATCATTAAGCTTTAAAGCACAAACAGCAGCATTGATAGCAGCTACACTTTGATTTTCTCCATTGGCTATAGCTTTCTTGAAGCTTTCAAAAGCTTCTTGGAATTTATTCTCATTCATTTGAGAAACGCCTAAATTATAATTAGATAAAGATTCGTTATATACGGCAACTTGCTCATAAACTTTTAAAGCCTGTTCAACCTCACCCTTTAAATATAAAGCATTTGCTTTTTGGATCATACCATCAATTCTTTGCATATCATTGTATTTATATGATTCATCAGGCATAATAACAGGTTGTTCTAAAGTCTTAGAAGCTATAATATCTGGTTTAATTTTTCCTTCACTAAAAGTTAAATAAAAAAGTGTAAAAACTAAAATACAAATAATCCCCAAAGATAAACCCACAAGAGACATAAACTTACGATCTTTATACCAAGGCGTAGGCTCTTGACTTTCAACTTCTTCAAAAGTTGATACATCTTCAGGCGCACTTTCTCTTGTAAATTTAAAACCACTTTCACTATTTTCTTGAGGTAATTCTTCTGGCAATGATGCAAATTCTTCATCTTCTGGAGCTTGACCCTCTTGCCCTTTAAATCCCTCTAAACTCTCATCAAGTCTTGGTTGATTTAAGCCATCTTCGGGTTTTTCTAGTATTATATCTTCTTGTTCAGCCATCTATACTCTTTAAAAATATTTTTTCAAAACATCAGGAATATGAATTTTTCCTTCTTTATCTTGATAATTTTCCATAATCGCTACCAAGGTTCTTCCTACTGCCAAAGATGAGCCATTAAGAGTGTGGACGAGTTCATTTTTTCCTTGTTCGTTTTTATAGCGAATTTTAGCGCGTCTTGCTTGAAAATCACGACAATTTGAAACCGAGCTGATCTCACGATATTTATTTTGTCCTGGAAGCCACACTTCAAGATCTACAGTTTTTGCTGCACTAAAACCCAAATCTCCAGTGCAAAGCATCAAATGTCTATGCGCTAAACCTAAAGAACTCAGCAAATCACTTGCACACTCAAGCATTTCATTAAACACACTATCACTTTGCTCAGTTTTAGTGATACTTACAAGCTCTACTTTTTCAAACTGGTGTTGTCTTATAATACCCCTTGTATCACGCCCTGCACTGCCTGCTTCTTTTCTAAAACAAGCACTATAACAAGTCATTTTTATAGGTAAAGTTTCACTCGCTAAAATTTCTCCGCTGTAAAGATTGGTTACTGGAATTTCAGAAGTTGAGATCAAATACAAATCCTCATCATCTACCTTATACATATCTTCTTTAAATTTTGGCAACTGACCCGTCCCAAACATAGTAGCACCATTTACCAAAAAAGGTACATTAACAAATTCAAATCCACGACTTCTATTAAAATCTATCATATAATTTACCAAAGCACGGCTTAATAAAGCTCCTTCATTTTTAAGCACACAAAAACGACTTTGTGAAATTTTTACCCCACGTATAAAATCAAGCCAATTTAAACTCTCGCCTAATTCAAAATGTTCTTTTGGAGTAAAATCAAAGCTAGGTGGATTTAAAACTTTTTTAAGCTCCACATTTTCATTTTCATCTTCACCCACAGGCACACATTCATCAGGGATATTTGGGATGGCATGAGCGATTTCCTCAAGCTCATTTTCTAAAGCATTTACTTTAGCGCTTTGCTCATTAATTTTGCTTTTATTTTCGCTTAATTTTGCTTTTAAACTTTCTTTATCTTCGGCTGTAGCAAGCTCTTTACTGAATTTATTTTGAAAAGCTTGAAATTCTTCCAAGGCTATTTTTTCTTTTTTTAAACTTGCAAAAAGTTCAGCAAGTTTTTTTAAGATATTTTCATCAACTTTTTTATTTTTTAACTTTTTAGCCACTTCATCAAAATTATTTTGCAAATTTTTTAAATCTAGCATTTTCTACTCCTTAAAGTCCGATTTTTTCATAAATTTTTTGCATTTTTTCTTGGGCGATTTTTCTTGCTTTTGTCGCACCAAAATCCAAAATTTCTTTCAAATGCGAAGGCTTTTCTAAAAGCTCATTATATTTTTCTCTTGCTTCTTTAAAATAAGCATTTACAAGCTCGTTTAAATATATTTTAAAATGTCCATAACCCTCACCACCTTTTTCATAGCGTATTTGTAATTCTTTTTGCCCTGATTCATCTAAAAAAAGCTTTGCGATTTTAAAAATATTGCAGTTTTCATGATCTTTTGGATCTTCTAAAGCGGTACTATCTGTAACTATGGAAGAAATTTGTTTTTTTAAGGTTTTTTCACTGCTAAAAATATCTATAGTATTTTGATAAGATTTACTCATTTTTGCTCCATCAGTACCCACAACCACAGCTACTTCTTCATTAACTCTCGCTTCTGGAAGGGTAAAAATTTCACCCCATTCATTATTAACTTTTAAAGCAATATCGCGTGCGATTTCAACATGCTGGATTTGATCTTTTCCTACAGGGACAATTCGTGTATCAAAAAGTAAAATATCTGCCGCCATTAAAACAGGATAAGAAAAAAGCCCATGTGAAGCACTAAGTCCCTTAGCAACTTTATCCTTGTAACTATGTGCACGCTCTAATAAACCCATAGGAGTAAATTGCGATAAAATCCAATAAAGCTCCATAACTTCCTTAACATCACTTTGCAACCAAAAAACGCTTTTTTGAGGATCTATACCAAGGCTTAAAAAAGCTGCAGCAGCTTTTAAGGAATTTTGTTTAAGTTTTTCTCCATCTTGAGAAGAAGTCATGGCATGATAATTAGCAATAAACATAAACATTTGGCTTTTTTCTTGTGCATCTACCATTTGCTTAATCGCACCAAAATAATTACCTATATGCAAATCGCCACTTGGCTGAAGGCCTGTTAATACTCTCATTTTATCACCTTTTTAATCTCGCTTAAAAGCTCATCTATATTTTTATTTTCTATATTTAAAATAAAATTTGCCTTTTGTTCATACTTGCTTAAACGCTCATTATATAATTTTTTTGCTTTAATTTCATCATAAAATAAAGGTCTTTTAGAAATTTCATCTTTGTCTAAACGCTTTTTTAAATATTCAAAATCTGCTTTTAAATAAATACAAAAACCTGCTTTTTCTAAATTTGAAACATTAACAAAACCCCCGCCTGTAGCAATACAAGCTTTCTCACAAGAACTAAAAAAATCAGCCATTTTTTGCTCTTGTTCTCTAAAAAAATTTTCCCCTTTTTGTTCAAAAATTTCACTGACTTTTTGATTAAATTTTTGTTCTATTAAAAAATCACTATCTAAAAAAACAAGATCTAAATCCTTAGCTAAAGCTCTTGCTAAAGTGCTTTTTCCAGAACCCATAAATCCTATAAAAACGATATTTTTAGCTTTCATCATTTTCTTTACTGCCCTTTTTACGCGAAGCAATCACTAAAGGCACACCTTCAAAATTAAATTCTTTTCTGATTTGATTTTGTAAATAACGCTTATAGCTAAAATGCAAGGCCTTAGGACGATTCATAATAAGTGCAATTTTTGGCGGTGCTAAGTCATATTGTACTGCATAATAAATTTTAACCAATTTCCCATAATCATGCGGCAAAGGATGTGCTCTTGTGGCATTTTCTATCAAAGTATTAAGCTTAGAAGTTTGGATTTTTTGAGTGAAATTTTCAAAAATTTGCAAAATTTTATCGAGTAAAACATGCACCCTTTTTCCACTTAAAGCTGATACGCTAATCACGGGTGCGTAAGCTAGAAATTTAAAACGATCAAGACGCAATTCTTTTACAGTCTTATCAAAATCCATCTCACTTTTATCCCATTTATTTAAAACAATAATCACACCTAAATAATGCTTAGCCACAAGCCCAGCAATACGTTCATCAAGCTCGTTAAAGCCCTCATGCGCATCTAAAACCAAAAGTGCTATTTGAGAATGAGATAAAATTTTTTCCGTGCGATTTAGAGCAAAACGTTCGAGTCCTTGAATTTTACCCCTTTTTCTAATACCTGCAGTATCAACAAATTCTATCACTTTATCTTTATGAACTACACTTTCATTAACAGGATCTATAGTAGTTCCTGCAATAGAACTTACAACACTGCGTTCTTGTTTAACCAAAGCATTTAAAAGACTTGATTTTCCAACATTTACACGCCCTACAATACCCACTCTGATATGATTTTGATCGACTTCTTTAAATTGAAATTCTTTTCCTTCTTCATAATACTCTAAAAAATCTTCTAAATTTTCTTCTTCATCGGGGATTAAAAACTCTTCATGTAAAAATTTTTCAAGCCATTCATAAAGTTCATCTAAGCCTACATTATGGGTTACTGAAAGATTAAAGATTTCCTTTACGCCAAAATTTGCAAACTCCCAAGCCCTTTCTTCATCTTTTTTATTATCTACTTTATTAATCACTAAGGCTATAGGTTTTCCAAGTTTTTTTAAAGAATAAAAAAACTGTCTATCCTCATCATCAGGCGCTAATTTCCCATCAACTAGATAAAGTATGATATCGCTTTCTTTAGCTACTTTTAAAGTGTTTTTTTTCACATTTTTAAAAAGTTCATCACTTTCATCAAGCCCCCCACTATCAATAAGCATGGCTTTTTTTGAATGAATATGAATTTGCGTTTTATTTGTATCTCTAGTTGTGCCTGAAATATCACTTGTAATAGCTATTCTTTGTCTTGCCATTCTATTAAAAAGGCTTGATTTTCCCACATTTGGCTTACCTATAAGTATAATGCTTTGCATTTTTTTCCTAGAAAATTATATTTTTAAAATTATATAAAATTTGGCTTAATATTAAGCAAAAAAAGACTAGAATTAACCCAGATTTTAGTCAAGGAAAAAAAATGCTAAAAGTAATCAAGCATAATTTAGGAATTTATTTCATGATTTTAGCATGTTTGGATTTTGCACTTATGGGAGCTTGTGCAAAAATTCTTAGCAAGGAAATGAGTTCTATAGAAATTATGTTTTTTAGAAATATCATAGGAATTTTTTTCATAGTCTATCTTTTAAAACGATCTAAGGCACATAAAGAAGGGGGATATTTTTGGCTCTTGGTATTTCGTGGAGTAGTAGGCACGCTTTCACTATATATGTTTTTCTATAATGTTTCAAATATTACACTAGGTGGAGCTTTTGCTTTTCAAAAAACTGCTCCTATTTTTATTACTTTAATAGCTTTTGTTGTTTTTAAAGAAAATATTGGCATCAAAGGCTGGATAGGAATTTTAATAGCATTTGGTGGAGTGCTTTTAATCGCTCAGCCTTGGGCTCATAATTTAAATCATTCAGGCTTTGATTTAAAAAATTCAGTTATAGGTATTACGAGTGGATTTTTAGCCGCTTTAGCTCTTACAAGTGTAAGAGAACTTAGAAAATCTTACACTACAGAACAAATTGCCTTTTCTTTTATCCTTTTAGGAACCTTAATGCCTTTAATTTCTATGATCAGTGCTGAATTTTTTGAACCACAGCATCTTGATTCTTTACATTTAGATTTCATTCTAGCACCTTTTGTGATGCCAAGTCTTACAGCTTGGCTTATCATTGCCATTATGGGAACTTTAGGCACCATTTATCAAATTCATGTCACTAAAGCTTATGGTATCGCTAAACAAGCAGGAGTGGTTGCTGGAGTTAGTTATCTTGATGTAGTATTTAGTATGATAGTTGGGATAATTTTGGGAGATAATTTACCAAGTACTATGGTTTTTTTAGGTATAATAGGCATTATTTTTGGTGGATTAATTTTAGTTAAGAACAAAGGAAAAAAATGAAAAAAATGATACTCATTGCTGGTCCTTGCGTGATAGAAAGCAAAGATTTGATTTTTAAAGTTGCTGAACAGTTAAAAAATTTTAATGAAAATCCAAATATAGAATTTTATTTCAAATCAAGTTTTGATAAGGCCAATCGCACAAGTATTAATTCTTTTCGAGGTCCTGGTCTTGAAGAAGGATTAAAAATTTTACAAAGCGTAAAAGATGAATTTGGTATGAAAATCTTAACCGATATACACGAAAGCAATCAAGCAAACCCTGTAAGTGAAGTAGCTGATGTCTTGCAAATTCCTGCTTTTTTATGTCGTCAAACCGATTTACTTGTAGCCGCAGCAAAAACTAAGGCAAAAATTAATATCAAAAAAGGACAATTTTTAAACCCAAGCGATATCAAATACAGCGTTAAAAAAGTTCTACAAACCCGTGGTATAGAAGATGAAGGCTATGAAGCTGCTCAAAGAAATGGTGTTTTTGTAGCTGAAAGAGGAGCTAGCTTTGGCTATGGAAATTTAGTAGTAGATATGCGTTCTTTAGTTATCATGCGTGAATTTGCTCCAGTAATTTTTGATGCTACTCATAGTGTACAAATGCCAGGGGCTGCAGGTGGAAGTAGCGGAGGGAAAAGCGAATTTGTAGAACCTTTAGCAAGAGCGGCAGCAGCCGTAGGCATAGATGGCTTTTTCTTTGAAACACATATTAATCCTTGCGAGGCTTTATGCGATGGACCTAATATGCTTAATCTTACACGCCTTAAAAATTGCGTTAATACATTACTAGAAATACAAAATATCATAAAGGAAAACAAATGAATATTATTGAAGGAAAATTAAATTTAGACTCAAATACAAAAATTGCTATCATTAATGCAAGATTTAATCATATCATCACAGATCGCCTTGTAGAAGGAGCAAAAGATGCTTTTTTAAGACACGGGGGCAAAGAGGAAAATCTAAGCCTTATACTTGTTCCTGGTGCTTTTGAACTTCCGTATGCGTTAAAAAAAGCTATAGAAAGCAAAAAATTTGATGCAATTTGTTGCGTAGGCGCAGTAATTCGTGGCTCAACTCCGCATTTTGACTATGTTTCAGCAGAAACCACCAAAGGCATAGCCAATGTGAGTTTAAATCATAATATCCCTGTAAGCTTTGGTGTTTTAACTACAGACACAATAGAACAAGCCATAGAAAGAGCTGGAAGCAAAGCAGGCAATAAAGGCTTTGAAGCTATGACAACTGTAATCGAGATGTTAAATTTAAGCAAGGAGCTTTAATGGCAACGCGTCATCAAGTTCGCCAAAGCGTCATCTCCTTACTTTATGCTTTTGAATTAAATTCTCAAAACAACGTTTTTGTAGATGAAATTTTAGATGAAAAAAAAATACGCAATGAACAAAAAAATTTTACTTTAAATTTATATAATGGAATTTTAGATAATTTAAACAATATTGATGAAACCTTAAATTCATTTCTAAATGATAATCAAATTACAGCTTTAGGACATGTAGAAAGAGCTATACTAAGACTTGGAGCTTATGAGTTACTTTTTACCGATACTCCTAGCGCCATTGTCATCAATGAGGCTATAGAACTTGCTAAAGAACTTGCTAATGACAATTCTCCAAAATTTATAAATGGAGTTTTAGATGCCTTAATAAAGGCTAAAAAATGAAGCTTTGTGTCGCACTTGATCTTTCTACAAAAGAAGAATGCTTACAACTTGCCAAAGAATTAAAAAATTTAGACATATGGTTAAAAGTAGGTTTAAGAGCATATTTAAGAGATGGTTTTAAATTCATAGAAGAACTTAAAAAAGTTGATGATTTTAAAATATTTCTTGATCTTAAAATTCATGATATTCCCAACACTATGGCAGATGCTTGCGAAGAAGTATCAAAACTTGGTGTTGATATGATCAATATCCACGCAAGTGCTGGAAAAATAGCCATACAAGAAGTTATGACACGGCTTAGCAAATTTTCAAAAAGACCTTTAGTTTTAGCAGTTTCTGCTCTTACGAGTTTTGATGAAGAAAATTTCTTTAGTATTTATAGACAAAAAATTGAAGAAGCTGTAATTAATTTTTCAAAAATATCCTATGAAAATGGACTTGATGGTATGGTATGCTCTGTTTTTGAAAGCAAAAAAATTAAAGAGCACACAAGTTCAAATTTCTTAACCCTTACTCCTGGAATTCGTCCTTTTGGAGAAACAAGTGATGATCAAAAACGTGTTGCTAATCTTGCAATGGCTAGAGAAAATTTGAGTGAT
Source organism: Campylobacter sp. BCW_6461 (assembly GCF_001762735.1). Lineage (NCBI taxonomy): Bacteria > Pseudomonadati > Campylobacterota > Epsilonproteobacteria > Campylobacterales > Campylobacteraceae > Campylobacter > Campylobacter sp. BCW_6461. The sequence goes on from NZ_MJXJ01000024.1 coordinate 52,131, forward strand.
TATATCGTTGTGGGAAGGCCTATATATAAAAATGAAAATCCTAGGGCTGTATGTGAAAAAATTTTAAACAAAATACACAGAAAAAATATAAGCGAAAACGATATAGAGCAAAATTATGAAGTAATTCAGCAAAAAGAATGGGATATGTGTAATCACTTTGAAGAATGGATTAAAACTCAGCCTGATAAAGAACATGCTTTAAAAGAATTTTATGCTAAGTGTGGGATAAAATATTGAATTATCAACAATTAGAATGCGATTACTTTAATCTTTACAATCAGTTTCTTAGCGTGGATTTTCAAATTTCATTATTTGAAAAAGATCATAAAGGTTTAATTAAAGATTTTATATTTTTTTATTATCAAATTTTAAAACAAAAAGACTTGAGCTACTTACTTGAGATAAGAAATAAAATTTCCCTGAAAGTTTATAATTATATGCAAGAGCACTCCACTTCTCCAAAAGATTTAAGTCTTATTTGTCTAAGAGAAAATAAACATATTGAATTTTTTCAAATATTTTACAAGGCTCTCGCTTATTTTGTAGCCTTTAGAAAAAAACTTGATGAAGAACAAAAAATTAAAAATTTGATTTCAAATATCAATGACTGTTTTGGCTATTATTTTTTGAATTCTGACTTTAACAATCTTCAAAATTTTCAAAAAAGCGATTTGTTCACCTTACCTGAAAAACATCTTAAATATTTTCACTTCGCCATGATTCATCTTTGTTTCATGGTTTTAAATCCTTTAAATTTTAAAGACTCTAATCGGCATCTTGATAAAGCGATTAATTATCTTGTCGATGGAACTTTTGAAATTTATGAGCTCATCTTTAAAGAATATTTTTTATTGTTTTCAAAAGATAAAGAGCTCAAGGATGAACTTAGAAAATTAAAAAAATTAGAATTTAAAATTCTAATGCAAGAAACTTCAAAAATTAAACTACTTAATCATTATAAAGAATTTTGCGAAGAAATATTCTACAATATAGAACTTGAAAAAATCACACAAAATTAATCCTGTATTAACATTGTTATAGTTTAATAATAAAAATTTTTAATAAGGAAAAATTATGCTTATAACACCTGAAAAACTTTATAAACAAAGGAGAAGTTTTTTAAAACTTGGAGCGGGTGCTTTAATAAGTTCAAGCGTGCTTGCTTCTAAACTATCTGCTTTAAATTTCACAAGCGATACTAATCCAAACAAACTTGAAATCAGCGATGAAGAACTGGCTACAAATTATGTCAATTTTTATGAATTTTCAACAGATAAAAGAAAGGCTGTATCATTGGCACAAAATTTCAATACTCAAAATTGGAAAATCGATATCAGTGGAGAAATAGAAAAACCTTTAACTTTAAGCATGGAAGATATTTTAAAATTTCCACTAGAAGAAAGAATTTATCGTTTTCGCTGTGTTGAAACTTGGTCTATGGTGGTACCTTGGGTAGGCTTTGAATTGCGTCGTTTGATTGAAATGGCAAAACCTACAAGCGAGGCAAAATTTGTTAAATTCACCACTCTTTTAGACAAGAGTCAATTTCCCGATCAAGACGCTTTATTTCCAACTATAGACTATCCTTATGTAGAAGGACTTCGCATGGATGAAGCTATGCATCCTCTTACCTTGCTTGCAGTAGGAATGTATCAAAAAGCCTTAAAGCCTCAAAATGGCGCTCCAATACGCCTTGTTGTTCCTTGGAAATATGGCTTTAAAAGTATTAAATCTATAGTTAAAATAGAATTTACCAAAGAACAGCCTAAATCCACTTGGGAAAGTTACGCTCCAAGTGAATATGGTTTTTATGCTAACGTCAATCCTAATGTTTCTCATCCTAGATGGTCTCAAGCTAACGAGAGGGCTTTAGGAGACTTCTTTACCAAACCTACTTTAATGTTTAATGGATATGAAAAAGAAGTGGCAAGTTTATATAAAAACATGGACTTGAAAGTGAATTTTTAATGCAGACAAAATACTTTAAATTTCTTGCTTATTTTAGCTTTATCATAAGTTTAATCTATGGCTTTTATCATATCATAGAAGCCTTTGATTTTGTAAAAGAAGCCTATATTTACACTGGAATATTTGCTTTAATCTTTTTAAATTTAAGTATTTTATTTTCTTTACTTAAATTTAAAAAAACAAAAAATTATCCTAAAATTTTAGGTATTTTTGCAGCTTTTTGGGCGATTTTGCACTTTTTAAATTATTTTATTTTTGATAGAAATGCTCAAATTTTAAGGCTTTTCGATGATATTTCACATCGTTTATTAGAAGCAAGTGGATTTATCGCATTTTTAATCATATTTTTAATGCTTTTAAGTTCTTTTAAAATCTTTAAAAAACTTAGTAAAATCAGAAAACTAGGATATTTATGCTTAGTTTTGGCAAGTTATCATTATTTTTTAACCCCAAAAATTCCTATGTTTTGGGAATGGAGTGCTTTAATTATAGCTTTGTTTTATTTTATAGTTCGCTATACAAAAACATTAAAAAAGTTAAAATCCAACAATCTTACTTTTATCAAAACTTGAATTTAATTCTTTTTGTATACTTTCTATAAAATCTTGCATTTTAAAAACCCCATCTTGTGATACAGCTACTTTCAAAGCTGTATTCTTCACCACCATTAAAATTTGTGCTCCACTTAATTCATAATTTGATAAAATATTTATATCAAAATCTTTTTCAAATAATGCTTTTTTAGGTAGAAATTTTTCCCAAATTTTAAGCCTATCTTTAAAATCAGGTTTTTTAAATTCTATCTTATAATCAAATCTTCTTGAAAATGCACTATCTAAGCTTTCTAAAAAATTTGTCGTAGCGATAATCACACCACTAAAACGCTCGATTTGCTCTAAGAATATATTTTGCATTTGATTATGCATTTTATCACTACCACTACTTCCATCTACACGCGTACTTAAAAACTGATCGGCTTCATTGAGAAGTAAAATAGGACTTTGTTTGCAAGTTTGCACGATATTTTTATAAGTATCAAAAATTTTTCTTACATTTTGCTCACTCTCTCCAACCCATTTGCTCAAAATTTTAGAACAGTCAAAACTAAGAACAGATTTTTTCATTGATTTAGCCATAGCTAAAGCTGACATAGTTTTTCCAGTACCAGCAGGACCATAAAAAATAATTTTAGCTTCTATATTTTTATTACTCTTTATACCCCAAGAATGGAGTCTTTCTAGGACTTTTTTATCTTGTTGTTTTAAAATATTTTCTAAAAGCTCTTTTGTATTTTCAGGCATAATAATATCATTGATGTCAGTGCTTGGTTCTATAAGCTCGAAAATATCTTGATCTTTTAAAACACTTTCAATTTTGATTTTTTTACTTTGTTTTGGTTCAAAATTTATAATTCTTTGTAAAATTTCATCAATAATAAAAAAACTTTTAGAAATATCTCCAAAAGCATTTAAATATTCATCATACTCGATTAAGTTTAAAAGAGGAGCATTTTCTTGTAATAGTTTTTTGTTTTTATGTCTTTCTAAATCATTTTCACTGATTAAAGAAAGTAAAGAATTCATTTCTCTAGAAATCGAACTTTCATTACTTAAGGCATATTCTTCTTTTAAAAGTGCTAGAAAAATAATTTGTTCTTTATGTTCAAGATTATATTCTTTAAAAATATCAGCCAATATATTATAAAATTTACTTTTTTTTAGTCTTTCTTTGATATGTTTTTCATAAAGTTTAATTTGGTTTTTTATTTCACTATTATAAGCACTTTTTTGTATAAAACTTAATCTTTCATATAATTGAATACGCGCAAATTCATCTTTTAAATATTCTAAATAATCTGCATAAGCCTCTTGTTTCTCAAAGTTTAAACGAGGTTTTGCTTCTAAAAATTCTAAAAAATATTCACTTAGACTAAGCTCGCTTTGCAATAAGGCAAGAGTTAATGTTTGAGTTTTATTATTTTCTAAACTTTTAAAAAAACTCGAATTTTGATTTACAAAACCTCTTTCAATAAGTTTTTTTAAATCCTCCAAAGCATCAAGATAAAGATACTTATCATTTCCAAAAATTGTCGATAATAAAGTAAAGGCATTGATAGAAGAAATAGAAACGACATAATTTCTACAAAGCTCCCTAAGAATCAAAGCCTCATTTTTAGCACACTTAAGCTCTTTATAAATTTGAGTATCTTCTATATTTTTCAAACTTAAAAAATTTTTTAATTTTTCCATTATTTTTTAAATTCCTTAAGCTCATCTTCATTAAATTCTACGCAAATATTTTCATCTAAAAAATGACCTTCAAAAGGTAGATAACAAATTTTTAGTTTTCCATTATTAAGCAAAAAATTATTATTAAATTGTAAATTTTGCAGATCTTCAAAACACTCATCACATGTATTTTTAAGCTTCTCATGTAAAAGATTTTGAAATTTTTGATTTTCAGTATTATATAAATCATTTAGTTTTACAAACGCGTGAGCATTAATATCATAAACAAAATTATTCAACTCTAAAATAGCACGACTCATACCATCTTCATAAAAATAATACCATTCTTCAAAACTAATTTTTCCATCTTGTAAAAAAATAGGTTTTTGGTGAATTTGTTCAAAACTAAATACACCCTTATGAACAGGATGAAATTCTTTAAAATCATCATTAAAACCTATAAAATCAAGACTACGCTTTATACGAATGCCATCTTGCGTTTCGACAAGTTCTAAAGTAGTTGTTCCTAAATTTTCTCCTTGAAAATTTTTATTATCATATGTAAGCATTTTAGAAGAATTGATTTTATATTTTTTACGCTCATCCTGCCAAAAATCATTTGTCTTAACGAGCGGAATCTCTAAATTTCCATTTATATCATCAACAATTAAAAAACTAGAACTTGTTTGATTTTTATCCCTGTCAAAAAGTGGAGTCATAGGTGCATTATCATAAACTATGGCAAAAATTTCTTTATCCTGCAAATGATAAAAATACAATTCACCTTTATAAACTTGCGCTAAAGCTAGATTTACAAAGCAAAATACCAGTAAAAAAAATTTCAAACTCTATCCTTCAATTTTGAATATGCGTTAAGATAATTTTAGTATGTGAAATTTTATCAAAAAAACTTACTTTATTATCACAAACTTGATAAAAAATTTCATAATTTTTTGCTTTTAAATTTTGTTCAAAACCACAATCAGTTTTTTCTAAATTTTTACCCTGCCATAAAGCATTTGCCTTTAAAATATCACTTAAAATATCATCATAATATACATTTTTAAAAAATTTTTGATTAAACACTTTTTTATCATAACACACTGCATTGATACAAATTTTATCTTTGATTTTGAGTTCAAAAAAAGCTTGCCCTAGTTTATAAACTTCTAAATTTAAAGCATTATTTTCTTTTTTTAAAAAAGCTGCGTCATTGATTTTTATCATAGGAGAAGCAATCAAAACCATCAAGCTTTGACTCGAAAAATTTTGATTTTTCACACTACAAGCACAAAGAAAAAAAATAAAACACAGAGCTAAACAATGCTTCAAATTTGACCTTATTTAAGATTTTTAAAACTGATATTTAACTCTAAATCAAGCTCTTTTACAAGCTTCATCACAGCTTGTAAATCATCAATTTGTTTTGCTACAACACGAATTTCTTCACCACGAATCGAAGAATTAACTTTAAGTTTGCTATCTTTGATAGCTTTATTGATTTTTTTGGCATTTTCACTATCAATAGCATCGTTTGCTTTCAAATTTAAACGAAACATTGCTCCACTTTCACGAGAAAGCTCTTTAATAGCATTAGGATTAATTCCTCTTTTGATAAGTTTAGAAATCACTATATCTTTTAAAACATCAAGCTTTCCTTCACTAGAAGAACTGAGTTTAAAAATACTCTCTTTTTCGCTTAAATCAATCTCACACTTAATTCCTTTTAAGTCATAACGACTATCAAGTTCTTTTTTAGCTTGTTCAAAAGCATTTTTTAACTCTTGTTTATCTAAAGCTGCTGAAATATCAAAACTATGTTCACTTGCCATTTTCTATCCATTCTTTTAAATTATTATAAACTATATCCATTAAAGCATTTAAAGCCTCCTTGCTCGCCCACGCAACATGAGGAGTGATAATAAGATTTTCTTTATTTTTAATGCTTAAAAGTGGATGATTTTTCATCATAGGTTCAATTTCTAAAACATCAAGCCCTACACGAATATTTTTTTTATCTATGATTTTAGCTAAATCATTTTCATTGACAATCCCACCTCTTCCTACATTAATCAAAATCGCATTATCTTTTAAAAGCTTTAATTCTTCAAAGGCGAGTAAATTTTTGGTTTTTTCATTTAAAGGTGCGTGGATACTTATAATATCGCAAGTTTTTAATAAATCTTTTAATTCCAAATGTACAAAATCTGCGTTTTTATTAGCTCCACTCGTAGAATAATAATAAATTTCGGCTCCAAAAGCCTTTGAAATTTTTGCCACTTCTTTACCTATGGTTCCTAAACCTATAATACCATGTTTTTTACCACTTAAGGTGTTTAAAATTCTACTATAATCTGTAAAAATAGGACTTTCACACCATTTACCCTCTTTGCTCCATTTGTCATAATAAGGCACTTGATTTAAAAAAGCAAACATAAATGCAAAAGTATGTTGCACCACACTCATAGTAGAATACCCAGCAGCATTTTTTACAATAATACCTTTTTCTTTAGCATACTCAATATCGATATTATTAACCCCTGTAGCAGTTTCCAAAATGAGTTTTAAATTTTTACAAGCATCAATCACATCTTTATCAATTACAACCTTGTTTGTCATGGCGACATTAGCATCTTTTAAACGCTCTATGGTTTGCTCTTTATTTGTTGTGGTATAAATTTGCAAAGAACCAAATTTTTCAAAAACACTTAAATCATAATCCCCTAAAGTTGCCGCATCTAAACAAACAATTTTCATTTCTAATCCTTTATAATATGTCCTACAAATTTAGAATAATTATCAAGCACAAGTCCTCCTTTTCTAAATCCTAAGCCACACCCTTCATAAGCAAAGAAAACACCTGCTTGATAGTATTCGTTTTCACATGAATTAAACTCTACATATTCTTGATAAATAGCCTTATTATTCCCATAAGGACCTACATTCTCATGCAAAGTTTTTCCATCTTTAATTATACTGATATTTGCACCTTCTCTACCAAAAACAGGTTTTTTAACATAGTTTTTACCTTCTAAAGGAGTATCTTTTGTTTCTAAAAGTAATGGATGATTTGGATAAAGTTCCCATAGAATTTTTAAAATTCCCTTAGATTGAAATAAAAGCGTATAAGCAGGATTTAAAATAATTGCTCTTTGATTACGCATGATTTGAGTTAAAAGCATAGCAAGTTCACCCTCTTCTATGGCTATATCTTCCCAAGGAATAAGCTTAAACCAATACTCATAATTTTCACCCTCTTTAAAAATTCCTTCTTCACTAAATTCTACCTCATCTACAAAGGAAAAATTAGTTTGAAAACCTGCTTCATTGGCTATATGTGCAAGCAATTTTGTAGTGATTTCCTCTTCTTTACTTCCTGCAACACTTGAAAAAAGAATTTTCCATCCTTGATAATGCTCTTCAAACCCTTCAACACTTTCATCAAGGGTAATAAGTCTTTTAAAATTATCCATCAAACTTTCATAAATGCTGTTAAATTGTGCGCTTTCATCCATTCCATTTTGTTTTAAAAGTGCCCATTGTAAAATCGCACTTTCAAAAAGAGCAGTAGGGGTATCAGCATTAAATTCTATAAGTTTTATAGGCTTGCCATCAAGTCCACCCGCTAAATCAAAACGCCCATATAAATGCCAATGAACCTCATTTTCCCAACTCATCTTAATCGCATCAATAAGATTAAAAGGAATTCCAAGCTCATCAAAACGATCATTATTAATCACTTCTTGCGCTGCAGCAATAAACATATCATAAAGCTCATTTACCGCTTCATAATAAGCATTAGCTTCACTTTCCTTAACACAAACTAACTTATTGCTAATATAATCACTTCCATCTTCATCTGTATGCCAAGAAAAACCTATATTTTCTAAATAATCTTTTTGAAGTTTGTCTACTTGTAATAATTGCATTATTTATCCTTAAGAGCCAAAAGAAGAACTAGAACTTGTGGCTTTAGAGCCTCCACCAAAAAAACCTGATTTTTTAGCACTTGAAGCAGAGCTTGTTGTGCCTGCTTTATTAAAACTATTAACACTCCTTTGATAAGCACTTTGATTTGAAAAAGCACCGCGTTGTTGGTTGGCAAAATTTTGATTATTGAAAAGTTTTGAACCTATCCAACTTCCTAAAATAGCACCTGCAGCACTTGCGAGTAAAGTTTCCCCTAAACTCAATCCCCCACTACTGATTTGTCCATTGTCTTTAGTTAAATTTGAAGTTCCATTATCAATTTTAGCTGCTTCTTCTTTAATCAAAGCATCCATTTCTTCTTTGGATAAAATTCTTTCTGTACCATTAAGATCTTTTAAAACTACCCTTGTTTCATCACTTGGATATTGATCTTTGATTTTATACTGCCCTGGAGCTGTTTCTTCGATAATTACAAAAGCTCCTTGAGCATTAGCTGCTTGATTTAAAGTATCTGCATTGTCATTATTACTTCCACAACCTGCTAAAGCACCTCCAGCAACAGCTGCTAAACCACCTATCATACCAATTTGAATGATTTTTTTGATTTTTTTCATAAGTTTATCCTAAAAACAGAAAATTTAAATTAGAAATTTTAACAAAAAATAATAAATACTTTTTAATTTAATACCAAATGAAGTTTGTAGATATAAAAAAGCCCTTTCGGGCTTTTGGGTTAGAGTCTTGACTCGTAGCGTCTAAGCATATAAAGTCTTTTAAGCATTTTTTTGCGTGCTGAAATTTTTTGTTTTTTGCGAATTTCAGTCATAGGCTCAAAAAATCTTCTTGCTCTTACTTCAGTCACAACTAGATTTCTATCTACTTGTTTTTTGAATTTACGATACGCTTCATCAAAAGACTCGTTAGGATGCACCTTGATTCCTGGCACAGTCCTCACCACCTTTCTGTGTAAATTTTTGTTGTGAAATATAATTATAAAACACTTCTTATTAATTCTAACTTAGAAAGCATTTAAAAATTGTTTTAGTTTTTATCGGTTATAATCCTTAATTACAAAGTGCTAAAAAATTATAATTAAGGTCTAAAAATGCAAGGACACATTACAAACTATACAAAAAAACGATATTTTGTATATTTAATTGCAAGTATTATCATATTTTCCCTACCTTTCATAAGAATTAATGAGAATCATTTTTTTCTTTTAAGTTTTGATCATTCTAAATTAAACCTATTTTTTATTTCTTTTTCAACACAAGAATTTTATCTCATGCCTTTTGTTCTTATATTTCTTTTTTTATTTATTTTTTTTATTACAACTTTAGGTGGAAGAATTTGGTGTGCTTGGAGTTGTCCACAAACGATTTTTAGAGTTATATATAGAGATATCATACAAACTAAATTTCTTAAAATTCGCAAAAATATCAATAACAAACAAAAAGAATATGAGAGGCAATATTTTAAAAAATTTCTTGGAGTAATAATTTTTTATTTTATATCTTTAGTTGCTGTTAGTAATTTACTTTGGTACTTTATTCCTCCTGAAGATTTTTTCAATTATATTCAAAATCCTGGCGAGCATCTACTTTTACTTGGAATTTTATTTTGTGCTAGCTTACTTTTTACTTTGGATATTACCTATTTACAAGAAAAATTTTGTGTTTATGTCTGTCCTTATGCAAGAATACAATCTGTAATGTTCGATCATGATACAATGCAAGTGATCTACGATGAAAAACGCGGGGGCTTGATCTATGATGGACACACCAAACTTCATAAAAAACCGCCTGAGGGAGAATGCATAGGTTGCGAAGCCTGTGTTAGCATCTGTCCAACTCATATTGACATACGCAAAGGAATGCAACTTGAATGTATTAATTGTCTTGAATGTGCCGATGCTTGCTCTAAGGTTCAAAGCAAATTTAATCGTCCAAGTTTGATCAATTGGACAAGTGCAAAAGCTATTGAAACGCGTTCTAAGGTTCATTATTTAAGATTTAGAACGATAGCATATTTTATAGTTCTTCTAATTGCTTTACTGGCTTTAATCATCATGGGAAGCAAAAAAGAAAGCATGCTTTTAAATATCAATCGTAGTAGTGAATTATATAATATTTCAAATGTTAAAGGTGAATTAGTCATTTCAAATGCTTATACCTTTTTGTTTCAAAATACAGATTCTAAACCTCATGAATATTATTTTACAGCAAATTTAGAAGGAATAAATGATGGAATTGAAATCATAAGACCAAACAAACCTTTTAAATTAAAAGCAGGAGAACAAGTCAAAAAAATAGTTGTTATCAGGGCTACAAAAAATTTAGCAAATAATGATAAAAAAGACGTAATCTTTCCTTTACATATAAAAGCTTACGCAAAGGATAATGAAAAAATTTCGGTTTTTAGAAAAAGTATATTTGTATACCCTAAAAGCACTCTTATAAAGGATAAAAATGAACTCAAATAGAACACCATCACAAAAAGTTTTAGCCAGACAAGAAAAAATCAAAGCAGTGGCCTTAGAGCTTTTTTTAACAAAAGGATACCAAGAAACAAGTTTGAGTGATATTATTAAATTATCTGGAGGATCTTATTCTAATATTTATGATGGTTTTAAAAGTAAAGAAGGGCTATTCTTTGAAATTTTAGATGACATATGTAAAAAACACTTTCATCTTATTTATTCCAAAACACAAGAAATTGAAAATGGCACTTTAAAAGAAATTTTAACTTCTTTTGGTTTAGCTTTTATAGAAATTTTCAATCAACCAGAAGCTGTAGCTTTTGGTAAAATTATCTATTCTCAAGTTTATGACAAAGATAGACATCTTGCCAATTGGATAGAAAACAATCAACAAAATTTTTCCTATAACATACTTATGGATTTTTTCAAGCAACAAAATAATTCTTATATGAAAAAAAATGCAGAAAAACTTGCTGTTCTTTTTTGCACTATGTTAAAAGAACCTTATCATCATCTTAATGTTTTAATTAATGCTCCTTTGAAAAATAAAAAAGAACAAAAAGAACATGTTGAATTTGTTGTAAACGTTTTTCTAAATGGGATCAATGGATCCAAAGCTTAAAAATAATTTTATTAACCAAAATTAAGATATAATTAGCCAAAAATTTTTGTAATAAATATTACAATTTTTAATTTAATTTTTCAAGGCAAAACCATGAAATTATTTCAAAAAAATACTATTTTAGCTTTAGGTGTTGTGCTTTTACTCACTGCTTGCAGCAAAGAAGAAGCACCAAAAATACAAATGCCGCCTCAACCTGTAACAACCATGAGTGCTAAATCTGAAGATTTACCACTTAGTTTTACTTACCCTGCTAAACTTGTCAGTGATTATGATGTCATTATAAAACCTCAAGTTAGTGGCGTAATAGAAAATAAACTTTTTAAAGCTGGAGATAAAGTAAAAAAAGGACAAACATTATTTATTATAGAACAAGATAAATTTAAAGCTAGTGTTGATTCGGCTTACGGACAAGCTTTGATGGCTAAAGCAACTTTCGAAAATGCAAGCAAGGATTTTAATCGTTCTAAAGCTCTTTTTAGTAAAAGTGCAATCTCTCAAAAGGAATACGACTCTTCTCTTGCTACATTTAACAATTCAAAAGCTAGTCTAGCAAGTGCTAGAGCACAGCTTGCAAATGCAAGAATTGATCTAGATCATACCGAAATAAAAGCTCCTTTTGATGGTACTATAGGAGATGCTTTAGTTAATATAGGAGATTATGTAAGTGCTTCAACAACTGAACTAGTTAGAGTTACAAATTTAAATCCTATTTACGCAGATTTCTTTATTTCAGATACAGATAAACTAAATTTAGTCCGCAATACTCAAAGTGGAAAATGGGATTTAGACAGCATTCATGCAAATTTAAATCTTAATGGAGAAACCGTTCAAGGCAAACTTTATTTTATTGATTCTGTTATAGATGCTAATAGTGGAACAGTAAAAGCCAAAGCTATATTTGACAACAACAACTCAACACTTTTACCAGGTGCTTTTGCAACAATTACTTCAGAAGGTTTTATACAAAAAAATGGCTTTAAAGTGCCTCAAATAGCTGTTAAACAAAATCAAAATGATGTTTATGTTCTTCTTGTTAAAAATGGAAAAGTAGAAAAATCTTCTGTACATATAAGCTACCAAAACAATGAATATGCCATTATTGACAAAGGATTGCAAAATGGCGATAAAATCATTTTAGATAACTTTAAAAAAATTCAAGTTGGTAGCGAAGTTAAAGAAATTGGAGCACAATAATGTTTTCTAAATTTTTTATCGAAAGACCTGTTTTTGCTTCAGTTGTTGCAATTATCATTTCTTTAGCTGGAGCTATAGGTCTTACAAATTTACCTATAGAACAATATCCTTCTTTAACCCCTCCTACAGTTAAAGTAAGTGCAACTTACACAGGAGCTGATGCACAAACCATTGCTTCAACAGTTGCAAGTCCTATCGAAGATGCAATCAATGGCGCAGATAATATGATTTACATGGATTCAACTTCAAGTTCTTCAGGAACTATGAGTTTGACTGTTTATTTTGATATCGGTACAGATCCTGATCAAGCCACCATAGATGTTAATAATAGAATTTCAGCCGCAACTGCAAAAATGCCAGATGCAGTTAAAAAACTTGGAGTAACAGTTAGAAAAACTTCCTCAACAACACTTGCTGCAATTTCTATGTATTCAAGTGATGGCTCAATGAGTGCAGTAGATGTATATAACTATATCACTTTAAATGTTTTAGATGAGTTAAAAAGGGTTCCAGGAGTTGGAGATGCAAACGCTATAGGAAATCGTAATTATTCTTTAAGAATTTGGCTCAAGCCTGATTTATTAAATAAATTTGGAATCACAGCTACTGATGTAATTTCTGCGGTTAATGACCAAAATGCCCAATACGCAACTGGTAAAATTGGCGAAGAACCTGTAACCCAAAAATCCCCTTATGTTTATTCAATCACTATGCAAGGAAGACTACAAAATCCTAGTGAATTTGAAAACATTATTTTAAGAACAAATAATGATGGATCATTTTTAAGACTTAAAGATGTAGCTGATGTGGAAATAGGATCACAACAATACAGCTCACAAGGACGATTAAATGGCAATGATGCAGTTCCAATTATGATCAATCTTCAATCAGGGGCAAACGCATTGCATACAGCAGAACTTGTTCAAGCCAAAATGCAAGAACTTTCAAAAAATTTTCCAAAAGGTTTAACATATAAAATTCCTTACGATACAACAAAATTTGTAATAGAATCAATCAAAGAAGTTGTTAAAACTTTTGTTGAAGCTCTAATTTTAGTTATCATTGTTATGTATATGTTCTTAAAGAATTTCCGTGCAACACTTATTCCTATGATAGCTGTACCTGTTTCATTGTTAGGAACTTTTGCTGGACTTTATGTTTTAGGTTTTAGTATTAACTTGCTTACGCTTTTTGCTTTAATTTTAGCCATAGGGATCGTTGTAGATGATGCGATTATAGTTGTGGAAAATATTGATAGGATTTTACATGAAAATGAGCAAATAAGCGTAAAAGATGCTGCTATCCAAGCGATGCAAGAAGTTAGCTCTCCGGTTATTTCAATTGTTCTTGTGCTTTGTGCTGTTTTTGTACCAGTTTCTTTTATATCAGGTTTTGTTGGAGAGATTCAAAGACAATTTGCTCTTACCTTAGCTATATCTGTAACCATATCAGGTTTTGTTGCTCTTACCTTAACACCTTCTTTATGTGCACTCTTTTTGCGACGCAATGAAGGAGAGCCATTTAAATTTGTAAAGAAATTTAATGATTTTTTTGATTGGAGTACCTCTGTATTTAGCGCAGGAGTAGCATATATCCTAAAAAGAACCATTCGTTTTGTTTTAATTTTTTGTATTATGCTTGGAGCAATTTTTTATCTCTATAAAGCAGTACCAAATTCTTTAGTTCCTGAAGAAGATCAAGGTTTGATGATTAGCATTATTAATCTTCCTTCAGCTTCAGCACTCCATAGAACAATTTCAGAGGTTGATCACATAAGCCAAGAAGTTTTAAAAACTAATGGAGTTAAAGATGCAATGGCTATGATAGGATTTGATCTTTTTACAAGTTCACTCAAAGAAAATGCCGCTGCAATGTTTATAGGTTTGCAAGATTGGAAAGATAGAAATGTAAGCGCTGATCAAATTATAGCCGAACTTAATAAAAAATTTGCTTTTGATCGCAATGCTTCAAGTGTATTTATAGGCTTACCTCCTATACCTGGATTAAGTATCACAGGCGGTTTTGAAATGTATGTTCAAAACAAAAGCGGAAAAAGCTATGATGAAATACAAAAAGATGTAAATAAACTTGTTGCTGTGGCCAACCAAAGAAAAGAGCTATCAAGAGTAAGAACAACCCTTGATACAACTTTCCCTCAATACAAGCTTATAATTGATAGAGATAAATTAAAACACTACAATCTTAACATGCAAGATGTTTTTAACACGATGAATGCAACTATAGGCACTTATTATGTTAATGATTTTTCTATGCTAGGTAAAAATTTCCAAGTAAATATCCGCGCAAAAGGTGATTTTAGAAATACACAAGATGCGTTAAAAAATATTTTTGTAAGATCAAATGATGGAAAAATGATACCACTTGATTCTTTCTTAACTTTACAAAGAAGTTCAGGGCCTGATGATGTAAAACGATTCAACCTTTTCCCAGCAGCACAAGTTCAAGGTCAACCCGCACCAGGTTATACTTCAGGCCAAGCTATAGAAGCGATTGCTCAAGTAGCAAAAGAAACTTTAGGGGATGATTATTCGATAGCTTGGAGTGGATCAGCTTATCAAGAAGTTTCTAGTAAAGGAACAGCAAGCTATGCTTTTGCTTTAGGCATGGTATTTGTCTTTTTAATCCTAGCTGCCCAATATGAAAGATGGCTTATACCTTTAGCAGTTGTAACAGCTGTGCCTTTTGCGGTATTTGGATCATTTTTATTGGTATATTTAAGAGGATTTAGCAATGATATATATTTTCAAACAGGACTTTTGCTCTTGATTGGACTTTCAGCTAAAAATGCTATCTTGATCGTAGAATTTGCAATGGAAGAGCGCTTTAAAAAAGGTAAAGGGGTTTTTGAAGCAGCTGTTGCAGCAGCAAAACTTCGTTTTCGTCCTATCATAATGACTTCTTTGGCATTTACTTTTGGGGTCTTGCCAATGATTTTCGCAACAGGAGCAGGAAGTGCTTCAAGACACTCTTTAGGAACAGGGCTTATTGGTGGAATGATCGCAGCATCAACTTTAGCGATATTCTTTGTGCCTTTATTTTTCTATCTTTTAGAAAATTTTAATGAATGGCTAGATAAAAAAAGAGGTAAGGTTCATGAATAAAATAATTTCAATTAGCGCTATAGCAAGTTTTACTCTTTTGATTTCAGCTTGCTCTTTAAGTCCAAATTTAAATATTCCCGAAGCAAACTATAGCATTGATAATAAGCTTGGAGCCTTATCCTGGGAAAAAGAAAACAATAGCTCTATCACAAAAAATTGGTGGAAAGACTTTGATGATGAAAATTTAAATAAAGTGGTTGATTTAGCACTTAAAAATAATAATGATTTAAAACTTGCTTTCATACACATGGAACAAGCTGCTGCTCAATTAGGTATAGATTTTAGCAGTTTGTTGCCAAAATTTGATGGTAGTGCAAGCGGAAGTCGTGCAAAAACAGCTATAAATGCTCCAAGCAATCGAACTGGGGAAGTAAGTTACGGTAATGATTTTAAAATGGGACTTAATTTAAGCTATGAAATCGATCTTTGGGGAAAATATCGCGATACATATCGCGCCTCAAAATCAGGCTTTAAAGCAAGTGAGTATGATTATGAAGCTGCAAGACTTTCTGTTATTTCAAATACAGTTCAAACTTATTTTAATCTTGCAAATGCTTATGAAAATGAAAATGCTCTTAAAGAAACCTATGAATCGGCAAAAGAAATTTATAGGATTAATGATGAAAAATTTCAAGTTGGTGCTGTAGGTGAATATGAACTTGCTCAAGCAAGAGCCAACTTAGAAAGTATGGCTTTGCAATATAATGAAGCAAAGTTAAATAAAGAAAATTACCTTAAAGCTTTAAAAATTTTAACTTCAAATGATTTAAATGACATACTTTACAAAAATCAAAGCTATCAAGTTTTTAATCTTAAAGAATTTGACATTCCAACTGGAATTTCAAGTACCATCTTGCTTCAACGTCCAGATATTGGCTCTTCTTTAGAAAAATTAACTCAGCAAAATTATCTTGTTGGAGTAGCCCGCACGGCTTTCTTACCTAGCCTTTCTTTAACAGGATTATTGGGATTTGAAAGTGGGGATTTAGATACCTTGGTTAAAGGAGGTTCTAAGACTTGGAATATAGGTGGAAACTTTACTCTGCCTATTTTTCATTGGGGTGAAATTTACCAAAATGTAAATTTAGCTAAGCTTAATAAAGATGAAGCTTTTGTAAATTATCAAAATACTTTGATTACTGCTTTTGGAGAAATTCGCTATGCTTTAGTAGCTAGAAAAACTATACGCTTACAATACGATAATGCACAAGCAAGCGAACAATCTTACAAAAGAATCTATGAAATTGCTAAAGAACGCTATGATATAGGAGAAATGTCTTTGCAAGATTATTTAGAAGCACGTCAAAATTGGCTTAATGCTGCCGTTGCTTTTAATAATACTAAATATTCTTATGCCAATTCCATAGTAGATGTAATCAAAGCATTTGGTGGAGGATTTGAGCAAAGTGAAGATACGAGTAAAAATATAAAAGAAGAATCAAAAAATTTAGATATGTCTTTTAGAGAATAGTTTGTTCTATTCTCTA
Source organism: Campylobacter sp. BCW_6461 (assembly GCF_001762735.1). Taxonomy (NCBI): domain Bacteria; kingdom Pseudomonadati; phylum Campylobacterota; class Epsilonproteobacteria; order Campylobacterales; family Campylobacteraceae; genus Campylobacter; species Campylobacter sp. BCW_6461. The sequence continues at coordinate 69,164 of NZ_MJXJ01000024.1, forward strand.
AATAAATTAAAAATCTTTGTCTAAATCTGCATCTGTAATTTCATAAGCCTTGTAAATAGCAGGCAATAATTTTCTTATAGCATAATCAAAATGATAAAATTGCTTATATACCTCTTCTGGATTTAAATTTTTAGCATTCTTAAAATCAAATACTTCAGTATTATTGATTTTGGCAATATTTTCATCAAAATAAGAGTAAAACTCTGCTCTTTGTTTAAACAAAGCATTTAAATTTTGAACAATTTTGGCTTTATCCATTTTATATCCTTTTTAAATAATTTAAAAACTTAATCCCATTTTTTATTTAAGAAATAAAAAATTTACTCCTATTTTAGCTAAAAATTGATAAAGTTATGTCTTAAATATTTTAATATATAGGCCACTTATGAATTTATTTCAAAATTTAGCTTTAAAATACTCTCATACTATGATGGAAAAATCCCTTCAAAAAGGTTTCAATGTCGAACTTTTAAAACAACCCAAAGAAAAAATTCCAAAACAAGACAAAAGCTATATGCTTTATGCTCATGTACCTTTTTGCCATACCTTTTGTCCTTATTGTAGCTTTCATAAATATTATTATGATGAAAATTTAGCCAAAGTATATTTTCAAAATCTTAGAGAAGAAATTAAAATCATGAAAGATAAAGGTTTTGATTTTACCTCCATGTATGTGGGTGGTGGTACAACACTGATTGATGAAGAGGAATTATTAAAAACCTTAGAACTTTGTAAAAAGTTATTTAATATAAAAGAAATTTCATGCGAAAGCGATCCAAATCATATTGATCCAAATAAGCTTTCTATGTTTAAAGGTATAATTGATCGTTTAAGTTGCGGGATTCAAAGTTTTGATGATGAAACTTTGAAAAAAGTGGCAAGATATAATAAATTTGGTTCATCTAAAGAACTTCAAGAAAAAATTTCAAAAGCTTTAGGAATTTTACCTATTTTTAGTATAGATCTTATTTTCAATCTTCCAGGACAAAACGAAAAACAACTTTTAAATGACTTAGAAATTGCTAAAAATTTAGCCCCGCAACAAATCACAACCTATCCTTTAATGAAATCAAATCTTACCAAAGATAATATCGCTAAAAGTCTAGGAGTGAGCATTAAAGATAATGAATTTACTTATTATCAAATCATACGAGAATTTTTTAAAGACTATACCCAAAACAATGGTTGGAGTTTTTCTTTAGAAAAAAACAAGCTTAATGACGAATATGTCAGTTCTCATCATGAATACCTAGGAGTAGGCAGCGGAGCTTTTAGCTTTTTAGATGGGGAGCTTTTAATCAATGCATTTAATCTAAATGATTATGCTAAATTTATACAAGAAAAACAAAATGCTAATATAGCCAAAGCTTGTTTTGATAAAAAAGAAATTATCAAATATGTCTTTTTAACTGAAATTTTTTCAGGGAAAATAGAAATTGATAAATTTAATAAAACTCTAAATTGCAATCTCGAAAAAGAACTTTTCATAGAACTTTTAGGACTTAAAACAAGTGGTGCCATCATAAAAGATCAAAATGCTTTAATCGCAACTGAATTTGGTCAATATCTTTTTGTGGTTTTAATGAAAGATTTTTACACAGGAATGGATCTTGTGCGCGCAGTATTTAGAGATGATAAGCGTCTTAAAAATAAAGATTATATCGATATCATGAAAGAAAATATTGATCCGCTTAACTCCGCTAGTATGGAATTTAAAAGCGGAGACAAACTAAAAGGGACGAACAACCATCATTAAAGCGATGATAATAAACATTATAGTTGGAAATTCATTATAAATTCTAAAATATTTTCCACTTTTAGTAGAAGTATCATTTGCTAAAGCTTTTAAACAATAATAATTATGTATATGAAAAATAATCAAAAGTGTAACACAGGTAAGTTTAACATGCATAAAACCCGCACCTACCATTAAAACTTCCTTATGAGCATGCAACATTAAACTTCCTGTGATTAAAGTCACAATCATTGCAGGAGTTTGTATATAATAATAAAGCTTTCTTTCTTGAATTTTTACAACCTCGACAAAACCTTTATTGTCTTTATGTTCAGCATGATACACAAAAAGACGAGGTAAATAAAAAAGACCCGCCATCCAAGAAACAAATGCCAAATAATGCACCCATTTAATCCAAAAATAATAATCATTAATCCATTCTGTCATCTTTTTTCCTTTTTTTAAATATTTCTTGTATTAAAATCAAAGCCACACTTATATTTATCATGACATCTGCAACATTAAAAATAGCAAAATTAAACCATTTATGCCAAAAAAACATATCCACTACACCTCCATGTATAAAACGATCCAATAAATTTGAAACGCCGGCACCAAGCATCATTCCAAAAGCTATGCTATGAGTTTTTAAAAGTGTTCTTTGCCAAAAAAGATAAATAAAAAGCACGCCAATTAAAGCAAGATGTAAATATTTTAAATTATGTTCTAAAAAACTCAACATTGAAAAAGCTACGCCTGTATTTAGAGCATAAGTTAAATCTAGGTATTCACTCTGCCATCTAAATCCTGCTAAAGTTAAGGATTTTACCCATTGATCAAGGGCAAAAACCAAAACAAAGGCACCCCAAAAATAAAAAATAAATTTAAAAGTTTTAGCCATTTAAAGCTTTCTTAAAAAACTCCACAACATTTTTCATTTCTTTTTCTAAGAGCTTAATATCTCTGGCTTCTAGTAAAAGTCTTATCAAATTTTCTGTTCCAGAATAGCGAAATAAGGTATTAATATTTTTATTTTCTAAATCTTTTTTTAATTCTTTTAAACCTTTAATTTTATCTAAATCTTTTTTTTCTGCAATTTTAAGATTGATTAAAAGCTGAGGATAAGGTTTAACTTGACCCAAAATAGAACTTGCAGATTTTTTCTTAGAAAGCATTAAAGCACTAAATTGCAAGGCAGCTATCAAACCATCTCCAGTTTTTGCATAATCGCTAAAAATAATATGCCCACTTTGTTCTCCACCAAAATTTCCACCATTGGCTTTTAGTTTTTCAAGCACATATTTATCGCCAACATTACAAGTATCAAGTTCTATACCATGTTTATTTAAAAACTCTTTTAAAGCACCATTACTCATTATAGTAGCCACAACACTTGATTGTAATTTACCTTGTTCTTTAAGATAAAGTGCCAATACGCCCAATAAACTATCCCCATTAGCCACTTCGCCTTTTTCATCTACAACCACCAAACGATCTGCATCACCATCAAAAGCAAAGCCCACATCTGCACGCAAACGCTTTACCTCAGCAGCTAAGTTTACAGGATGCAAAGCTCCACAATTTTCATTGATATTAAGTCCATTAGGTTTATCACTCATTACTATAACTTCAGCGCCTAATTCCTTAAAAACAGTAGGTGCTACCTTATAAGCTGCCCCATGAGCCACATCTAAAACAACACGCAAAGACTTTAAAGTAAGATCTTTTGGAAAAGAATTTTTAATAGAAACAATATATCTTCCTATAACATCATCAATTCTTTTTGCTTGACCAATTTTTTCCATATCTACCTTAGAGGCTTGTATAAGCTTATCATCAAAATAAATTTCTTCTATTTTTTTCTCTATATCTTCACTGAGTTTATTTCCATGAGCATCAAAAAATTTAATACCGTTATCATAATAAGGATTGTGAGAAGCTGAAATCATAATCCCTGCGTCACAACGCATATCTTCAGTTAAGAATGCAATCGCAGGAGTTGGCATAGGACCAATTTGTATAACATTATATCCTATAGAAGTAAGCCCTGAAACAATAGCATTTTCTATCATATAGCCACTTCTTCTTGTATCTTTTCCTACTAAGATATTATTAGTAATACTTTTATCTTTAAAATAAATACCCGCAGCCATTGCTAAACGCATAGCCAAAAAACTATCTAAAAATTCACCCGCTTTTCCACGAACTCCATCAGTTCCAAAAAGTCTCATTGCAAACCTTTCTAGCAAAATTTAAAGACAATTATAACAAAGCTAAGATAAAGAAATTTAAACAAGCTCTAAAAATAGAGCTTGTTTGGAACCTTATAGTTCAGGTTTAGGAGTTTTTTCAGTAGAAATAGGAAGTTGTGGATAAACAATTGCTGGTTTTGTTCCTGTTAAGGATTTTAAGAAAGTTTCAATACTTTTTGCTTCTTTATCAGAAATTTTAATGCCAAGTTGCACACTACCCATTTCCTTAATAGCATCTTTTAGATTCCAAATAGCGCCATTATGAAAATATGGAGCAGTTTCAGCAACATTTCTTAAAGTTGGAGTTTTTACCATGCCATTTGCATCACCTTTAAAATCACCTAAATTTGCAAATTTATATTTACCAGCAACTTCAAACGCTTGCATATTGCCACCTAAATTCACACCATTATGACAAGCTACACAACCCTTGTCTATAAAAAGCTTTAAGCCTTTTTGCTCTTCTTTTGTTAAAGCTTTTTCATCGCCTTCTAAAAATTTATCAAAACGAGATGGAGTGATCAAGGTTCTTTCAAAATTTGCAATTGCATCAGCAATATTGTCAAAATTTACACCACTTTTACCATAGATTTTTTTAAACTCACTCACATATTCAGGCAATGATGAAATTTTTTCTACTGCGAGTTTAGCAGGAGTTGCCATTTCAGGATCAGCTTGGATTGGACCTTTAGCTTGATCGGCTAATGTTCCTGCACGACCATCCCAAAATTGAGTATTATTTAAAACCGCATTATAAACTGTTGGTGAATTTAAATGATGGGGATTTGCTGTCCATTTATGACCTATTGCAGTACTAACCCCATCTGTTCCACCAAGTCCTACATTGTGACAGGTATTACAAGAAATGATACCACTTTTTGAAAGGCGTGGTTCAAAATAAAGCTTTTTGCCAAGCTCTGCTTTTTCAAGAGTAAATTCACTAGCCTTTACTCCATTTTGTTTTAAAATTTCATCAACACCTTTTTGATCTTTTGGCAAGGCAACAAGACCTGAATTTTTAGCTTCATCTATAAGACTTGCAGCATTTAAGCTTGAAAAAGCAACTAAGGATGCGATTAGCAATGCTTTTACTTTCATTTATAAACTCCTATTAAAGATAAATTAAAATAAAATAATAATTATTTAGAGCTTAAATAAAGATAAATATTATTAAAAAATATTTACAATTAATTAATACTATTTTTATCTTAAAAATTATTTTTTTGTTTATTTATTTTTATAAGATATAATTTTTGGTTATAAATCTTAAAATTTTAAGATGATTTGAAAAGGATATTATGGAAAATTTAATAATTTACGCTTTTATATATCTTTTAAGTTCAATCCCTTTTGGACTGATTCTAGCTAAATTTTTTGCTAAAACTGATATCAAAAAAGAAGGTTCAAAAAGTATAGGAGCAACCAATGTTTTAAGAGTAGTAAAAGAAAAAAATCCCAAACTAGCAAAAAAACTTGCCATTGCTACAATAATTTTAGATTTTGCAAAAGCAGCTATTCCTTTATTAACCTTGAAATTTCTTCATTATGATCAAGCTTTGCTTTGGAGCGTGGCAGTTTTGGCTATTTTGGGACACTGTTTTTCAATTTACTTGTTATTTGAAGGAGGGAAAGGCATAGCAACAGGAGCAGGTGCTATGATAGTTTTGCTTCCATTGGAAGTGCTTACAGCATTTATTGTATGGGTAGTTATAGGAAAAATTTTTAAAATATCTTCGTTAGCTTCTTTAGCAGCATTACTTGCTTTTGTTGTAAGTTCTTTTATATTTAATTATGACTTAGAAATTCATACACATGCACCCGTTTTCATTATCGCTTTTATTATAGTATATAAACATCTACCTAATATTAAAAGATTGATTTTTAAAGAAGAATGCAAAGTCATATAAAAATAAAATTTCACTTTAAGTGTATCATTGGTATATTAGATTTCGAAAGAAGGAAAAAACAAAAAATTATTATCAAGCTTAAAGCTAAAGCAAATGAATTTTTAAATTATGCAGAAGTAATTACCAAAATTAAAACATGGTATCAAAAAGAAGAATTTTACACCCTTGAAGAGTCTTTAGACTTTGTAAGCTTAAATTTAAAAAAAGATTTTCCCAATTTAACCAATCTTAACATAAAAATTTTCAAACCCCATATAATAAAAAATGCTACAGTTGGGGTTAAATTGAAAAAAAAATATTAATTTTTTTTTAAAGATATCTAAACATTTACTTAAGCTATGATATAATTCTTTAAATTTTTCTTAATAAGGATAGAACAAATGAGAATTTTAGTTATAGAAGATGAGATTAGCCTAAATAAAACAATTATAGACAATCTTAATGAATTTGGTTATCAAACTGATTCTTCTGAAAATTTTAAAGATGGAGAATACTTTATCGGCATTAGACATTATGATTTAGTTTTAGCAAACTGGACTTTACCTGATGGAGATGGAGCGGAACTTGTTAACACTATTAAGCATAAATCTCCAAGAACTTCAGTTATGATTATGTCTTCAAAAACAGACAAAGAAACAGAAATCAAAGCTTTGAAAGCTGGAGCTGATGATTTTGTTACAAAACCTTTAGATTTTGATATTCTACTCGCAAGAATTGAAGCAAGACTAAGACTTGGCGGAACCAATGTTATTAAAATTGAAGACTTAGTTATTGATCCAGATGAGGAAAAAATTACTTATAAAGATCAAGATATAGAACTTAAAGGAAAACCTTTTGAAGTTTTAACGCACTTAGCAAGACATTCGGATCAAATTGTATCCAAAGAACAACTTTTAGATGCCATCTGGGAAGAACCTGAGCTAGTAACTCCAAATGTTATCGAAGTAGCTATCAATCAAATTCGTCAAAAAATGGATAAACCATTAAATATATCTACCATAGAAACAGTTCGTCGTAGAGGATACCGTTTCTGCTTCCCTAAAAAATCTTAACAATTTTGCACCTTCGGTGCAAAAAATTTATCTTTATTTCTATTTTTATATTTTATTTAAGTTTGGTTATTGTATAAACTAAAATTATTTTTTAAATTTTTGAAAGGTTATGATGTCTCTTTTAATTACAAAAGACTGCGTATGTTGTGATGCTTGCAGAGAAGAATGTCCTGATGAAGCTATTTATGAAAATAGTCCAATTTATGTAATAGACCCTGATCTTTGTTCAGAGTGCGTTAATGATTTTTCAGAGCCTGCCTGTATTGTTGCTTGCCCATATGAATGTATCATTCCTGATCCTGATAATGTAGAAACTATAGAAGAATTAAAACTCAAACATAGAGATAGAGAATTTTAATGGCAAAAAAAACAGCCGTTGTTGATCTTGGCTCAAACTCCATTAGAATGGTGATTTTTGAAAAAACTTCTAGATATGGTTTTTATACAACTTGCGAATACAAACGCAAAGTAAGACTTGGAGAAAATGCTTATAATAATGGCAAAATTCTCCAAGAAGAAGCCATGCAAAGAGCCGAAGATGCCTTAGCTTTTTTCAAACAATGCGCTTTAAAGCATAAGTGCAAAAAAATATTTATAGTAGGCACATCAGCCTTAAGAGATGCCCCAAATTCAAAAAATTTCATTAAAAGAATCAAAGATAATCTGTCTTTAAATATACGCTGTATAGATGGAAAAAGCGAAAGTTACTTAGGTGGTCTTGCAGCTCTAAATTTATTAAGTCCTTTTAAGGATGGAACCACTTTAGACATAGGTGGTGGTTCTAGTGAATTGTGTTTAATAAAAAATAATAGAATTATTTCTTGCATATCTCTTGATATTGGCACTGTTAGGCTAAAAGAATTGTTCTATGATACTGGAAAAATGGATTCTTTAGAAGAATTTATAAAACCAATTTTAGAACAAATTCCTAAAGAATTTTGCAATCAAAACCTTATTGCAATAGGTGGAAGCTTAAGAGCAATATCTAATTCCATCATGCAAAAAAATTCCTATCCACTGAAAAATTTACATGATTTTCGCTATATGCTAGATGAAGAAAAAGGGCATATTTTAAAAATTTTTAATTCAAACTTAGACTCTTTAATCAATTTTGGCATAAAAAAGGATCGTTTTGATACCATTAAAGAGGGTATATTTATTTTTTTAAAGATTGCGGAAAAAATAAAAGCCAAACAAGTTATCACGAGTGGGGTTGGAATCAGAGAAGGAGTTTATTTGCAAGATTTACTTCGTCCTAAAATCACATTTCCACCAAATTTCAATCCTAGTTTAAAATGTTTGCAAGATAAATTTTTACAATCAAAACAAAAAAATAAAACTCCACATTTTGCTCTGCAAATTTTTACAACCCTTAAAAATCTTCATAAACTTAACGATAACTATAAGCATACTTTACTAAATGCTGCCAAATTATGCCATATTGGAGAATATTTAAATTTCTATTTTGCTAATGAACACTCTGCTCATTTTGTACTAGGTGGATTAAATTATGGATTTTCGCATAAAGAAAAAGCTTTAATTGCTAGTATTATTAAGCTTAATGGAAAAAAAGTTAATCCTTATAATGTTGAACCCTATAAACAACTTTTACCCAATATTCATACCATTTCATGGCTTAATTTTATTTTGTGCTTAGCTAAAACTTTAAGCACAAATGAAGATAAGATTGATTTTGCTTTTGCAAACAATACTCTTTATATATATCAAGAAAACAAAATTCTTAATTTACCCAAAGATGAGCTCAAAAAAATTGCAAAACCAGCTACCATAGCATTAGCAATCAATCAAAAAATTTAAGATTTTTTACCTTTTTGACGCTGCTCTATAAGATTTTGAATTCTTTTTTTATTCTCTTCAAAAAAAGAATCAAAATTTTTCTCTGTTTTTTCTGTATGTTTTATTGTTTGTTCCTCTGGAATTTCAACACTTTCTAAAAGCACATTGGAATTACCTATTATCATTGTATAACGTTTATTAGCGTGATCAAAAATAACAAGTTGATTATTTTTATCTAAAAATCTTTGGAAAATCATAGTAAAATCTCTAGAAACATTGTTATTTTTATAAACCATAGTCTTTTTAAACCACCAAAGCACTATTAACAAAATAACTAAAATTAGCATTACTAAGATATAATTTGTATAATCATACCCTTCTAAACTTGTACTTTTTGGTTTAGGCATTAATTCTTGAGAATTATTCACAGTAGTTGTAGGTACAGATTCGATATTTGCTTTTCCTTGCTCTATAGCTCGTATCCTTACTCCAAATTTATCATTGATAGAGCTAAGTTCTAAATTAATATTTTGTTTGTTTTGTAGTATAATATAGGTATTATTATTTTTAGAACTAATACTAATTTTATCTACAAGTTGAGAGTTAAGTTCTTTTAATTCATCTTTAGAATACGTTAAATCACTAAAAGTTAAAAGAGTTAAATTTTTTTCTTTTTTTTGAGAAATCTTGCCATTATAGGCATTATCAAAAGAAAGCATTAAATCTACTCGATCATTTCTATCGTAGATATTAAAACTAATCAGCTCAACACTATATAAAGGTAAAATTAAAAAAAATAATACTAGCAATCTCATTTAAATTTCTTTTTTAAAGTATTGAAGCACAGTCTTAGAATCCAAAATTTCATTAATTCTTATAGCGAGATTTTTTTCATAAACCATAACCTCGCCTTTGCCAAAAATTCTTTTATTGATATAAAGCTCAACGCTTTCTCCAGCAGGCTTTTCAAGATCAATAACCGAACCTACTTCAAGTTTTAAAAGCTCCGCTACACTCATATTTGTAGTTCCAAGCTCGCTTACAAAATCTACTGTAATATCTAAGATATCTTCATAAGATTGTAAAAGCCCATGATGAATGTTAAACTCTATATCATCGCTCATTATTTGCAATATCCTATTCTAAAATAACAATTTTCAAATTTATAAGTTAAAGCTTCATCTAGAACTATTTCAGAAAAATCAACTTTTCCTAAATATTCCGGAATTCCGAGTTTATACTCGTCATCACCCTTGGCATCATTTAACAAATTTTTAGCATAACCTATAATCTGATTGGCACATTCTTTAGTTAAATCGCACCAGTCATCTTCTTTAAATTTTTCATCATTAATTAAAATTTCTGCAATTTTTTTTAAAAATTCTTTTGGAAAAAATAAATAAAAATTACATTCTCCTTCGCTTTTGCCCATGATAGGAATACTCGCTCCATAAAGTTCACCGCTTATATCTTGAGCTGCTTCAATGCGAAGTCTTAAGATATGCTCGCAAAAATGAGTGATGGAATACTCAAGAATCTTTAACATAACTACCACCTTTATAAAAAACTTAATTTAAAATTATAGTAAATATAAAATAAAAATATGTTTTAAAATTTTATTTTTTGAAAATTTCTTCAATATCTTTCATTATTATATCCAAATTTCCTTGTTTAAAACACTTTACTATGCTAGTTCCCACAATCACTCCGTCAGCAACTTTTCTCATTCTTTTTACATCTTGATTATTTTGAATGCCAAAGCCTACAAAAATAGGCAAATTTGTAAAAGATCTGATTTCTTTTACTTTATCTTGTAAGATTGCTTCTTCGACACTTTTCGTACCTGTAATACCTATGCTTGCTAATAAATAAATAAAACCTTTAGCATGTTTTACTAACTTTTTAACCCTTTCTTTAGGGGTTGTAACACTTACAAGTGTAATTAAAGCTATATTATATCTTTCACACTCTTTAATTAAATCATCACTTTCTTCAAAACTCAATTCAGGCACAATCAAAGCACAAATCCCTAAAGATTTTGCTTTTTTCACAAATTTTTCCAAGCCATAAGAAAAAATTAAATTATAATAAACCATAAAAACCAAAGCTTTTTTAGTTTTTATCCTAGCTAAAAGCTCAAAAACACTATGAATATCCACGCCTTGATCAAGAGCTATTTTTGCCGCATCTGCAATAATCTCACCATCGGCAATAGGATCACTATAAGCAACACCAAGTTCTAAAATATCAATAGGGCTTTGATCCAATCTTTGCAAAAAAGCTTCACTTGTTTGAAGATTTGGATAACCTAAAACCGTATAAGCCACATTTGCATTTTCTTTATAAAATTTTCTAAAATCAACCATAAATCACCCCTTTTTTATAATCTCTAATCATTTGCATATCTTTATCTCCCCTGCCTGAAAGATTTACTACTATCACGCTTTTCTTTTTTAAAGTTGGACAAAGTTTTTCTAAAAATGCCAAAGCATGCGAACTTTCAATCGCTGCAATAATACCTTCTTCTTTACAAAGTAATTTTAAAGCCTGCATACATTCTTCATCACTTATAGCATGATATTGCGCTCTTTTGCTTTCAAATAAAAAAGCATGCAAAGGACCAATTCCTGGATAATCAAGCCCTGCAGAAACACTATGTACAGGCAAGATATTGCCTAAATCATCTTGTAAAACCTTGGTTTTCATACCGTGAATAATGCCTGTTTTTCCCTTATTTAAAGTCGCTGCATGATAAGGCGTATCAATGCCAAGCCCCCCTGCTTCAATACCTATAAGTTTAACATTTTCATCTTTGATAAAATCATAAAAAATCCCAGCTGCATTGCTTCCACCCCCAACAGCTGCGATAATATAATCTACTTTTTTATTGAGTTTTTGAAGTTGCATTTTGCATTCTTTTCCTATAATACTTTGAAAATGCATTACCATTTTAGGATAAGGATAAGGACCTACCGCACTTCCAACCACATAAAAAATATTTTTAATATCTCCAACCCAAGCTTGAATAGCCGCAGTAGTAGCTTCTTTTAGAGTTTTAAGCCCACTTTGTACTGCATGAATTTTAGCACCCAAAAGCTCCATTTTATAAACATTTAAAGCCTGTCTTTGCACATCGGTTGCCCCCATATAAATTTCACATTCAAGTCCTAAAAGTGCTGCTGCAGTGGCTGTTGCAAGCCCGTGTTGACCTGCTCCTGTTTCTGCTATGATTTTTTTCTTTCCCATTTTTTTTGCTAAAAGGGCTTGAGCGATGGCATTATTGATTTTATGTGCTCCGGTATGATTTAAATCCTCGCGTTTTAAATAAATTTCATGCTGATATTTTTTGCTTAAATTTCTAGCAAAATAAAGTGGAGTAGGACGCCCTACATAAGTTTTTAAAAGTTCGTTTAATTCTTTTTTAAAGAGTTTATCTTTAGAAAATTTCAAAAAAGCACCTTCTAGCTCATTTAAAGCAAACATTGCACTTTCAGGCAAAAACTGCCCACCAAAATCCCCATAATACGCTTTTTTCATTTTTTCAACTCCTTTAAAATTTGTTTTATTTTGTTGATATCTTTTAAGCCTTTTTCATCTTCAAGTTTTGAATTAAGATCTAAAATTTTAGCTCCCGTTTTTACAGCCTTATGAACATTATCCAAACCTATGCCTCCGGCTAATATAAAATCTTTAGTATAAGAACCTAATAAAGTCCAATCAAAACTTATTCCATTACCGCCCTTTAAAATTCCCTTAGCATCAAAAAGTACTAAATTAGCAAAAATTTCACTTTTTAAATCTAAACTATTTTCCACACTAATCACCTGCCAAACAAAAACATTTTGCACCTTTAAAATTTCAAATTCTTCTTTGGTAATAGTGCGATAAATTTGTATCCCATCAAGCTTAGCTTCTTTAATACATCTTAAAATTTGTTCCAAATTTTCATCTACAAAAACACCGACAACTTTTTTATCTTTTTCATGAAAAATTGCACTTAAATTTCTTGCTTGTTCTAAACTCACTCTTCTTGGACTTTTAGCAAAAATAAGTCCAAAAAAATCAATATTTAAAAAAGCTAAATCTTTGGCATTTTTTTCATCTTTAATACCACAAATTTTAAGCTTTAGCATAAGCTTGATACTCCTTAAAATATTCTATAACCTTACCTGAATAAATGGCTTCTAAAATCATATCTTTAGCCACTAAAGGCGAACTTGCTTTATTGGCTGTATAAAGTGCAAACATAGCATTTAAAACTACCAAATCAAATTTTGCCCCTTGCATTCTACCGCTTAAAATATCTTTTAAATCTTTAGCGTTGTCATATGCACTAGATCCTATGATTTCACTATGAAAAGCTCTTTTAAAACCAAATTGTTCAGGACAGATAGAATACTCTAAAATTTCTCCTTCACAAAGCTCATAAATTTTACTTTCATCGCAAATACTAAGCTCATCCATACCATCATTTCCTCTTACCACTAAAGCTTTTTTGCGTCCTAAATTTTTTAAAACCTCTATCAAAAGCCTATGCACAGGTGCGTGATAATTTCCCATAAGTTGATATTTTAACTTTAAATTAGGGTGCAATAAAGGACCTAAAACATTAAAAACCGTTCTTACTCCAAGTCTTGATCTGACCTCTTTAAGTTCTCCTACCAAAGGATGAAAAAATGGAGCATGTAAAAAACTAAGCCCTTGATTATTTAGTTGTTTTAAAACTGATTCTAAAGTGTTTGGAGTAGTTATATTTAAAGCTTCTAACACATCTGTACTTCCGCTAGAACTTGAAATGGCACGATTTCCGTGTTTGGCTACTTTTACTCCTAAAGCTGCTAAAATAAAAGCACTAGTCGTAGAAACATTGATACTTTTAAAACCATCTCCACCTGTTCCACAAATATCAATCATCTCACTCTCATCACTAAAAGTTTGAGAATATCTTAAAATTTGTCTTACAAAAGCACTTAAAGATTTTTCGTTTAAAGACTTTTCAGTGATTAAAATCAACAAAGCCGCTACTTGTAAAATTTCATAATCTTTAGACATAATAATCTTACAAATTTGCTCAAAATCATCGCTTTGTAAAAAATGATTTTCACTCATTTTTTGCAAATAAAAACTTAAAGGATTTTCTTGTTTTTGTGGTTTTTTTATATCTTGTTTTAAAAAATTAGAAAAAAGTTGTAAGCCATATTCACTAAAATAGCTTTCAGGATGAAATTGCACACCATAATAAGGTAAATTTTTATGTCCCAAAGCCATAATCACACCCTTTTCATCAAGGGCTAAAATTTCAAGCTCATCACTAAGCTGTTTAACCTCTAAAGAATGATAACGCATTACACTAAAATTTGAAGGCAAATTAGAAAATAATTCATTTTCCCTGCACTGTTTTATCAAAGAATTTTTTGCATGCATAGGCTCTTGCATCTTAACCACTAAAGAATCAAAAGCTAAAGCTAAAGCTTGATGTCCTAAGCAAATGCCCAAAACAGGGATATTAAGCCTTGCTTTAAAAATTTCAAGACAAATCCCACTTTGACTTGGATGCTTTGGACCAGGACTTAAAATAATATGAGTAGGATTTAAATTTTTAATTTCACTCAAAGAAATTGCATCATTTCTTCTTACTAAAATTTCATCATTGCTGAGTTGCTCTAACATGCTTTTAACATTAAAAACAAAAGAATCATAATTATCAATTAAAAGTATCATTGATTTTCCTTTTTTAAATTTTCAAAAGCTACCAAAAGCGCCTTGCGTTTAGCACAAATTTCTGCATATTCTTTTTGACTCTCACTTTGCAAAACAATACCCGCCCCACTTGCCAAATAAGCCTTATCTTGAGTAAAAAAAGCGCAACGGATTAAAATCGCTAAAGTTATGTCTTCGTTAAAATTTAAAAATCCTACCGCACCACCATAAATTCCACGATCGCAATCTTCAAGCTCGCTAGTGATCTCTAAAGCTCTTATTTTAGGAGCTCCGCTTAAAGTTCCCGCTGGAAAAACTGCTTCAATCACATCAAAAATACTCGCATCTTCTTTCATATTGGCATACACTTCACTCACTATGTGCATTACAAATTTATTTTTAATAATAGAAAAAAGATTTTCCACTCTTGTTTGAGTGCCAAATTTAGAAGCATCATTTCTTGCTAAATCTACAAGCATCTTATGTTCACTAAGTTCTTTTTCATCACTTAAAAGATCTTTTTCTAAAGCCAAAAGATCACAGTTATTTTCCAAATTTCTAGTTCCAGCAATAGGGGCTAAATAAATCTCTCTTTTTTTAATTTTTAATAAAAACTCTGGAGAAGAACCCAAAACAACACCATATTTACTTGGAAAATAAAACATATAAGCGCTTGGATTTAAAGTACTTAAACTCTCATAATAGTCAAAAGCATTTACTTGATGCTTGATGCAAAGTTGCTTACTTAAGACCACTTGAAAAATATCTCCACTTAAAAGATATTCTTTGGCTTTTTCGCACATTTTTAAAAAATCATTTTCTTCATCTTCTAAAGAGTTTAAAATTTCAAAAGCATTTTTTTGCTTTGTTTTTATTGGCTCAATATCATCTTTTAAATATTCAAAATATTTTGAAGCGCCAAATTTAAAAAACATCTTACTATTTTTCTCATAAATCAAATAAGCTTTAGCATTGGCAAATAAAAATAAAGGAAAATCATAATTTTTCTTAGAAGAAAGTGGAATTTTTTCAAACAAAGATACAAAATTTGCACTAAAAACTCCAAAAAATCCAGCAAAGTCGCAAATTTTATTCTTGCTTAAAGCTTCATAATATTTTGCCTTAAACTCACTAAAGGATAATTCATTAGCATCTAAATAATCACAATCAATCCCTATAATTACCTTAGTCAAATCCTCTGCAAAATAAGAATTTTCAAATTTTTCAAGGATTTGTCTGTAATAAAAATTTACATTTTTAACAAACATAATAAACCTTTTTTTAAAAAAAATAAATTAAAATAATATTAAAGAAAAAATTTAGATAAAAAGAATTTTAGAAACGCCAAGAGCGAAGAGTGTGTGTAAGTTTTAAAATCAAAGAATTACTAAAAAAATCATTTTCACTCATCTTTTACCTTTCTTATAAAATATTTCAAAAATTAAGACTTTTATGAAAATTTTTAAAGTCTTAATTAATTTTAATCAATAAATATAAATTTTGCTTTAAATTTAAAATAAATATTATAAAATCTTTATATTTTATAATATTTTGAAACATTTTTACGATGCTTAAAGTTACCAAAAAAAATATTCTATTGTTATAAAAAACTAAGATAATACTTAGCTTAATAAGATAAAATTATTCCGTATTTGAAATATTTAGTATTTTTTAGGAAAAGCTATGGAAATCACAGATTTACCTTATCTAATCATAGGAATCATTTCAGGTATTGCTTCTGGACTTTTTGGCATTGGTGGAGGTATGATTATCGTTCCTTCTATGTTCGCACTTGGAGCAAGTGCTCACCATGCTATCGGAATTTCAGTATTACAAATGATTTTTGCAGCAGTTTTTGGCTCTTATATTAATTATAAGAAAAAAAATCTAAATCTTAAAGATGGTATTATGATAGGTTTTGGAGGGCTCATAGGGGCAAGCTTTAGCGGAATGCTTTTAAAAGCTTTAAGTGATGTAGCTCTTACTAGCGTATTTTTGGCGGTAAGTTGTATATTTTTTATCAAATATGCTTTTGGAATTAAAGAAAACATTGTGCAAAATCAAAGAAGCGTTTGTGTAAAGAATATCATTTTATTTATTGCTGGAGCTTTTACTGGTATTTTTGCTATTTCTTTGGGAATTGGTGGCGGACTTTTAATTGCTCCGATTTTAGCTTATTTTTTAGGCTATGATAGTAAAAAAGTTGTTTCCTTATCCTTGTTTTTTGTTATTTTTGCTTCAGTCTCTGGTATTATATCTTTTTCAAATTCTGGAGTTATAGACTCTGAAGTTATTCATAAAGGAATACTAGTAGGTATAGCTTCTATGGTTGGAGTTTTTATAGGAATTAAAATCATAGAAAAAATGCATATTTCAGCTCATAGAAAAATTTTACTTTGCGTATATGCCTTATCAATACTTGGAACCACCCACTCTTTGCTTAATAAGCTAAATTTTATAAATTTTTAACTTGGATTTATCCAAGTTCTTTTAATATTATTATGCTAAAATCTTAAATTTATTTAATGTTTAGGAAAGACTATGAACGATACCATAAAAATCATTGGCGCAAGAGAAAATAACCTAAAAAATATCCACCTTGAAATTCCCAAAAACAAACTCATTGTTTTTACAGGACTGAGCGGAAGTGGAAAATCAACCCTTGCTTTTGGAACTCTTTATGCTGAAGGACAACGCCGTTATATAGAAAGTTTAAGTGCTTACGCCAGACAATTTTTAGATAAGGTAGGCAAACCTGATGTCGATAAAATCGAAGGTTTAACTCCAGCCATTGCCATAGATCAAAAAACTACTTCTAAAAATCCACGCTCTACTGTAGGAACCATCACTGAAATTTATGATTATCTAAGACTTTTATACGCAAGAGTTGGCATTCAACATTGTCATCAATGCGGACAAAAAATTTCATCTATGAGTGCAAGTGATATAGTCAGTGAAATTTTAAAATTTCCAAAAGGTGCAAAAATCATCATCTACGCCCCACTCATACGAGAAAAAAAAGGAACTTATGCAGATTTGCTTGAAAATTTACGCAACAAAGGTTATGTAAGAGCTCAAATTGATGGAGTTTTGGTAAGACTTGATGAAGAAATTGAACTAGCCAAAACCAAAAAACACACCATTAAACTTGTCATAGATAGGCTTGAAATTCAAGAAGATTTACTTTCTCGTCTTGCAAGCGATATAGAAAAAGGCTTACAAGAAAGCTTTGGAGAAATAGAAATAGAAGTTTTAAATCATGAGGAAATAAACCTTAATAAACACTATCATTTTAGCGAGCATTCAGCTTGTTTTGATTGTAAAATTTCCTTTGTTCCACTCGAGCCTTTAAGCTTTTCTTTTAATTCTCCAAAAGGAGCATGTGAAGCTTGCGATGGACTTGGAATTCGTTATACTTTAGATATGAAAAAAATCATCGATGAAAATTTAAGTCTCGAAAACGGTGCTGTTAAAATCATGTATGGTTTTAATAAAAGTTATTATTATAAATTCCTAATCGCCTTTTGCGAACAAAATGAAATTCCTATCAAAATACCTTTTATGCAATTAAACGAAGTACAAAAACGTCTTGTATTGTATGGTAATGCCAAAACTATAGAATTTCTTTGGAAAAGAAATCGCCTAAAACGCACTTTTGAAGGCGTGGTTAAAATGGCTTATGAAATGCTAAAAGATGAAAAAGATTTAGCTGAATATATGAGTGAAAAAATTTGTAAAGACTGCGGTGGGCATCGTTTAAAACCCGAAAGTTTAGCCGTGAAAGTAGCCAAAAAAAGCTTGGGTGAAATTTTAGATATGAGCATAGAAGATAGTACGGCCTTTTTTGCAGATGAGAAAAATTTTTCTTATTTAAGCGAGCAACAAAAACTTATTTCTAAACCTATCCTAAAAGAAATCAACGAAAGATTGTTTTTCTTGTATGATGTGGGGCTAGGTTATCTTTCTTTAGGGCGCGATGCAAGAACGATTAGTGGGGGTGAAGCACAAAGAATCCGCATAGCTTCACAAATTGGCAGTGGTTTAAGCGGAGTGATGTATGTCTTAGATGAGCCTAGCATAGGACTTCATGAAAGAGATACTGCAAAACTGATTAAAACTTTAAGAAATTTACAACAAAAGGGCAATACCCTAATTGTCGTAGAGCATGATAAAATGACCATAGAAGAAGCAGATTTTATTGTAGATATTGGTCCAAAAGCAGGAAAATTTGGGGGTGAGGTTGTATTTAGTGGAACTTATAAAGAACTTTTAAAAAGCAAAAGCGAAACTGCACTTTATATGAATGGTAAAAAACAAATTTCGCAACTTCAAAACAGAACACAGAAAGAATGGCTTGAGCTTAAAAATGTAAATATTAACAATATCCAAGATTTAAGCGTAAAATTTCCTTTGCAAAATTTAGTCGCTATAACAGGAGTTTCAGGTTCTGGAAAAAGCTCTTTGATACTTCAAACCCTACTTCCTTTTGCACAAGAGGAATTAAACCGTGTGAAAAAAGTTAAAAAACTTGGCGGAGTACAAATAGAAGGACTTGAAAAACTTGATAAAGTCATTTATCTTGATCAAAGCCCAATTGGGCGCACACCACGTTCAAATCCTGCCACCTATACAGGTGCTATGGATGAAATCAGAAATCTTTTTGCCGCCACTAAAGAAGCCAAAATGCGTGGTTATAAAGCTGGACGCTTTTCTTTTAATGTCAAGGGTGGAAGATGTGAGAAATGTAGCGGAGATGGAGAAATCAAAATAGAAATGCATTTTTTACCTGATGTTATGGTAGTTTGTGATACTTGCGAGGGCAAACGCTACAATGATGCCACGCTAGAAATCAAATATAAAGGCAAAAATATCAGTGAAATTTTAAATATGAGTGTTTTAGAAGCGAGTGAATTTTTTACAGCCGTTCCTAAAATCAAACAAAAATTAGATACTCTAGTAAAAGTGGGTTTAGATTATCTAACTCTAGGACAAAATGCCACCACCTTAAGTGGAGGTGAAGCACAAAGAATCAAACTTGCTAAAGAACTAAGCCGTAGCGATACAGGAAAAACGCTTTATATACTTGATGAACCTACAACAGGACTGCATTTTGAAGATGTCAATAAACTCATCTTAGTTTTACAACATTTAGTTGATCTTAAAAATTCTGTTTTTGTGATAGAACATAATTTAGATGTGATTAAAAATGCTGATTATATCATCGATATGGGGCCTGAAGGCGGAGTTAAAGGTGGAAAAGTTATAAGCACAGGAAGCGTGGAAAAAGTCGCTAAAGAGCATAAGAAAACAAAATCCTATACAGGATATTATTTAGATCTAGAGCTTAAAAACGCAAGGAGTTGAAATGACACACGAACAAAAAATTGCATTTTTTAAGATTAAAAGATTAAGTGTTTATATATTTTTCTGTGCTTTATATAATTTTTATTACTTTTTTTCTTATGAAGGGGTGACGAGTTCATATGAAGCTGGGAACGAAATTCTTTATATTGGCGGTATATTTTTATGCTTCTTTTCTTGTATTTACATAGTTCTTGCTTTTATTTTTATGGTGGTCAGAATTCATTTTTTATTTTCTTCTAATAAGATTTTAATTTATTTTTTGCTTGCCATTATAAACCTTGGTGCATCTTTTTTTCTTTTGGAAAATAAAATTTTATTTTTAGGGCTTTTAGCTTTATTTTTCGTTTTTTATTTTTTATTTTCACTTACCCTTGCTTTGCTTTTTAAAGAAGTGAAAATGTCTTTTTTATTTGCATTTTTGTGCATGCTTTTGGCATTTTTATCTTTTATATTTATCTATAAATTAAGCCTTTTATTTCTTTTCCTTACTTTGCATTTTTTGAGTTTTGCTTATGCCTTTGAAAGGTATAAAATTTTAAAAAAGCTAGATTGAAATATTTTAAAGAAGAAAAGTGTCAAATTTAAACTTTCATCAAATGTTTGAAATTCGAAGACAAAATGATTTTAAAAGCGTTAAAAAGTTTGCTTGGATAGTTTTTATAAGTTTTTTACTTTCAATTTGTTTTTATTTTTTACCTATCGTTCTTGATTTTATCTATGATTTAAAATTGTATAATTTTGATTCTATCGCTAACATTTTAACTATAATTTTTTGTGTGATTTTTTTAATTTCTTATTCAATTATGATTTTAAAACTTTATTTTACAAGTAAAAGTAAAGTTTTGTTGATAAGTTTTTTTATAGCTGCAAGCACTCAATTTATCGCTTTGTTTAACTTAATTCTTATTATGAGTGCTTATCCTCTCAGTCAGACGCGTATTGCTCTATATAGCTTTTCTTTTTTATGTCTTATAGTAGCCATTTTTTGTACTTTTATATTTTTTAAAACACTAAGAGCTTTATGTAAAAATCAAATTTATTTTCTCTTATGTTTTATTTTTAAAAGTATGATTTTGATAATTGTTTTTATATTTATGCTTTTTTTAATTCATAGCAAGCCTTCACTTGCTTTAGCCATAACTTTGTTTATGTTTTTTTTCTTTACAGGCTTATTGTTTGTCATTTATTACGCCCTATTTGCTTTCGCACTTAGTAAAAACCAAAATATCAAATTTATCCCAAATTTAAAGCTTTTATCCAATGAAAAAGAAAATATTTAACTATAGTATTTTATTTGTTATCTTTTTAAGCCTAAGTCAAATCACCTTAGTTTTTGTTTTTAATCACTATTTAACCATTGATTATAGCCTTTATGAATTACCACCGCAAAACCTTCAAATGCTAAATTTAGCTGATCAAAAGCTTTATCATCTAAGAGAAAATTTGCGTTTTTTAAATTCTATTTTAACTTTTTTACTGCTAATTTTATTTTGTTTTATACATTTATTTTATTTTTTTATTTTTAGAAAAGAAAAATTGATATTTCCTTTGGCTTTTTGTTTTATTTATATAATGTTTGTTTGTTGTATTGATATGTATTTTCATCTAGAAAACGCTAACTTATGGCAATTTTTCATTTATTTAGCTTTTATTCTTTCTTTTATTTATATATTTCTTTTAGATAAATTTTTTCAAAGCCATCTTTTCAAAATTTATTTTATTTTTATCATTGTAGGTGCTATTTTTTTAAGATTAGATCTTGGAATTTTAAATTTGTATTTTGAAATTATCAAATCTTTTTTATTTCCTATCCATCTTTTTATTTTGTTTATTTTAATGCGTAAAAAAGAGTTTTAATGTTTGATTTTTTATATAATGATATTAGCTATTTGGGGCTTTTCATGGTGTGTTTTCTTTCAAGCACACTATTACCCTTAGCAAGTGAAGCCTTTGTTTTAGGCTTTATAAAACTTGATTTTAATCCGAATTTGGTACTTATCATAGCCACTTTGGGTAATACCTTAGGAAGTTTAAGTACTTATGCTTTAGCGTATTTTGGAAAAGAAAAAATTTTAGAAAAATACTTTAGCAAATCCTTAAAAAAATTAGAAAATTTCAATGCTAATTTTGCTAAATTTGGAAGTATATTTGCTTTTTTTACTTTTTTACCTTTAGTAGGAGATCTTTTTGCCTTGGGACTTGGTTTTGCGAAATATTCTTTTTTAAAAACTATATTTTTTATCTTACTTGGAAAATTAAGTCGTTATGCTTTCATAATTTTCATAGCAAACTCCTTTTAAAAACTTCTCTTTTATAAGTTTTAAAAGCTTTGCATTGTCTACATTTTTTAGAATTTTAACACAATTTTTAGTGCTTAAATCCACCCCCATACTCATTTTTGGTTCTTTAAAACAACGCCAACTCATACCTCTTGCCAAAGAACTATCGCAAATAACATCAGCATAACACTCATCAAAATCTGCAATACTAGAATCTAATGCGTAAGCTATCGTTAAAGCATCATGTATCCAAGTTCCCTTTGTACCACGTGTTTTAGAGGCATAATCAATCCAAACACCTAAAGTTTCAACGATAAAATCACATAAAATATTCTTACCTTGCAACTCTTTTAAATCCTCGTGTGTTAATAAAGTCTGCATGGTTGCATTATAAGGTACGAGTGTAATTTTAGCTCTTGAATTTAGCACTATACTAGCCGCCTCAGGATCAAAACCAAAATTTGTATCTTTAGTGTAATAAGGCATATCAAAACTGCCGCCCATAATAAAAAGCTCTTTAAGATTTATATCAAAATCTTTAAAAATTTTCATAGTCATAGCGATATTTGTCAAAGGTCCTATCGCACAAATAGAAATTTCTTTAGGATTTTTACTCACCAACTCACCCATTTTAAAAATCGCATCAGGATTTATATTTTCTAAAATTTCAGGACTTTTTATATTTTCCCAAAGATATTCAAGTTTAAAATTTTTAACACTTTCATCAAGTCTTTGACGCCAAGCTTTACTTGGTTCTTTTAGGGCTTCATTCGCTCCCAAATAAACGGGGATATTTAAATTTAAACGTTTAAATAAATCCTTAGCCACACTATAGGCAACAAGGCTTGGAACATTACCGCAAACTGTGCTTAGCATTTCAAGTTTGATTTCTTTAGATGACAAAATCAAAGCAAGTGCTAAACCATCATCAGTATTTGCTCCTGCAATAGCATTGCCTATGTCCGTGTCTAAGATAAGTCTCATATCGCATCTTCTATTTTATTTAAATCTCTACCTCTAGTTTCTGGCGCAAAAAATGTAGTCACAAAACCTATACCTGCAGTTAATACAAAATATGTCGCGATAGGCCACCAAGTGCCATAATATGCAAGCAAAGCAGAAGCCACCATAGGCGCTGTTCCTCCTGAAAGAATAGAACCTAGCTCCTTAGCAAAAGCCATTTTTGTATAACGGTTTTTTACCCCAAAAAGCTCCACACCCCAAGCCGCTTGCACACCAAAAATCCCTAAAGATGCTAAAGACATACCTACAATAATAGTTAAAATCACAATAATTTCATTTTTACTATCTAAAAGCATAAAAGCAGGAAAAGCATAAATCATTAAAAGCAAACAAAACATTCTATAAGTAATACATCTTCCAAATTTATCACTTAAATAACCTGCCAAAGGAATAACTAAAAACCCTACCAATGAAGCTATCATCACTGCTGTAGTAGCTACTGATTTGTCTAAAAGTAAAATTTTAGTCACATAACCTACAATAAAACCTTGCGCAAGATAAGAAGGTCCATTTTCGCCTATTCTTAAGCCCACCATAGTCCAAAAAGCACGACTTCTTTGCCAAAAACTTCTTTCATCTTTTTTCATATGCTTTTCGTTATTAAGACGCAATTTCATCATTTCATTTTTTTGCTTTTCAAAAACAGGGGTTTCTTTGACATGAAAACGAATATATACAGCAAAAAGAGCGATTAAAATACTTCCCATAAAAGGAACTCTCCAGCCCCATTCTTTAAAACTTGCTTCATCCATTTGTACCATCAAAAGCCATACAAAAGACGCAAGCAAAGTTCCACTATTTGATCCTAAAGCAATCACAGAAGAAACAAGCCCTCTTCTCTTGCTAGGAGCATATTCTCCTAGCATAACTGTTCCACCTGAAAGTTCAGCTCCTGCGCCAAAACCCTGCATAAAACGTAATGCAACCAAACAAATAGGCGCCCAAACACCAATCACTGCATAACTTGGGATAAAACCTATCAGAGTAGTTGAAATTCCCATTAAAGCTATTGTAGCCATCATAACATTTTTTCTTCCGTGTTTATCACCTAAATAACCAAAAAACAAAGCCCCAATAGGTCTTGCAATAAAACCTATGCCATAAGTTACAAAACTAAGCAAAAGTGCAATTACTGGAGTTTGCTCAGGAAAAAACACTTCTGAAAAAATTGTTGCAGCTGCTAAACCATAAAGTGCAAAATCTGCATATTCCATAGCAGTTCCCAACCAGCAAGAAAAAACTGCCTTTTTAAAAACTTTTCTACCTTCAGGTGTGTTAAAATTCTTATCTGCAATTCCATCAATTTGCTGATTTGTCATTACATTTTCCTTACATTATTCATATAAAATTTTACTCTACTCTATAATTATGACTAAAAATTGGAGTATTTTCGCTTAAATATCTTTAAATTTCGAGACATTTTAAGCAAAATTTTGAAATAATATAACCAAAAAATATATTTTATCAAAAAAAGAAATTATTATGAAAACTTTAACTATTATTGATACTTTTGGATTTTTTTTCAGACTTTACTACGCATTAAAAGATTTTAAAAATTCACAAGGACAAGCTAGTGGAATGATTAGCGGTTTTGCAAATTTTATTTATAGCTTAAAAAATGAACATAAAAGTGATTATATTGTTTTTGCATTAGATTCCAAAGGAAAAACTTTTCGTAGTGAAATTGATCCAAACTATAAACAAAATCGCACTCCACCACCGCCTGAACTTCTAGAACAAATTCCAATTTGCATAGAAATGATAGAAAAAATGGGTTTTATAAGCGTTTCTCAAGAAGGTTATGAAGCTGATGATATCATCGCTTCTTTTGTAAAAACTTGTGAAGATAGGGATATTTTTGTACGCATTATCACTCAAGATAAAGATCTTTATCAACTCATAAAAGATGGTAAAACAAGCATTTACAGTCCTATTTCTAAAAACGACTATGATGAAGCAGCGTGTTTAGAAAAATACGGAGTAAAACCTAATCAAATCAGAGATTTTTTAGCTCTTTGTGGGGATAGTTCTGATAATATTCCAGGCGTTAAAGGTATAGGTGCAAAAGGAGCTAAAACCTTGCTTGATGAGTTTGGTAGCATAGAGGGAATTTATGAAAATTTAACCCTAGTACGTAACGAAAGAAGTCGTAACTTGCTTTTAGAGAGTAAGGAAAATGCATTTTTAAGCAAAAAATTAGCTTCTTTGTATGACAATTTAGAAGTACAAAATCTCATAGAAAAAGCCACTTATCCTGATGAAGAACCTCTTTTAAAAATACTTGAAATTTTAGAACATTACGAACTTAATACTTTGCTTAAAAAACTGCGTCAAAATCCTGATAATAAAGATAAAAATTTAGGTTTTAAAGCCACTTTAGTACAAGATGAAAACAAACTTTTTGAAATTTTAAATACCCTTGATAAAGAAAGTATTATTGCTTTTGATACCGAAACCACAGGACTTGATACTAAAGAAGCAAAAATTGTTGGTTTTAGTTTTTGCATGAATGAAAATGAAGCCTTTTACGTGCCTTTAACTCATAATTATCTTGGAGTAGGTGAGCAAATCTCATTGCAAAGTGCCAAAAAAGCTATAGAAGTAATCTTTAATCATTTTGTTATAGGGCACAATCTCAAATATGATTTTAAAATCATTCAAAACAATTTTGACTTAAATTTACCTCAAAAATACGCAGATACAATGATTTTAGCATGGCTTAAAAATCCTTCTTTAAGAGTAAATATGGATGATTTAGCCTTAAGACTTTTTAATTACGAAACCTTGCATTTTGAAAGCCTTGTTAAAAAAGGAGAAAATTTTGCAAGTGTAGAACTTGAAAAAGCTTGTAAATACGCTGCAGAAGATGCTTATATCACTTTAAGATTTTATCTTTATTTTTTAAAAAATCTTGAAACTCCTTTATTAGAACTTGCTAAAAACTGTGAATTTGATTTCATTAAAATCATTATGATGATGGAAGAAAATGGCATAAAGCTTGATACAAATGCACTTGAAATCCTTATGAAAAAATTTGAAAATGAAATCAAAAATTTAAGTGAAGAAATTTATACTCTTTGTGAGGATAGATTCAACCTAAATTCACCTAAACAAGTAGGTGATATACTTTTTGAAAAACTCAAACTCCCAAGTAGAAAAAAAGGTAAAACAGGATATTCTACCGATGAAAAAGTTTTAAATGCACTTTTAGATAAACATCCTGCGATTACCAAAATTTTAGATTATAGGGAACTTGCCAAGCTTTATTCCACTTATTGCGAACCTTTGTTAAAACTAGCATTAAAAGATAAAAATTCACGCATTTATTCAAGTTTTTTACAAACTGGAACCGCTACAGGACGCCTTTCATCTAAGGATCCAAATTTGCAAAATATTCCTGCACACGGACAATACGCAAAAGATTATAAATCTTGCTTTGTAGCTAAAGATGGATTTAGTTTTATCTCTCTTGATTATTCTCAAATCGAACTGAGAATGCTTGCACATTTTAGCGAAGATGAAAAACTTTTAAATGCTTTTGCCAACGATGAAGATATACATGCAAGAACAGCTATAATGATTTTTGGAGAAAGCAATTATGAAACCAGAAGTGTTGCAAAAAGTATAAATTTTGGACTTATTTATGGCATGGGCTATAAAACTTTAAGTCAAAATTTAAAAATAGAAGCTCATTTAGCCAAATCTTACATAGAAAAATATTTTGAAAATTTTACTAGTATTAAAAAATATTTTGAAACAGTTAAAAACGAAGCTAAACAAAATGGCTTTATCACTACTTTAAGCGGTCGCAAGCGTTATTTTGATTTTGAAAACGCAAAACCTATGCAAATTGCCATGTATGAAAGAGAAAGCATTAATTCAATCTTACAAGGCTCAGCGGCTGATGTAATCAAACTTGCAATGCTAGAAATCAATAAAGAATTAAATGAAGACAAAAAGCTTATTTTGCAAATTCACGATGAATTAATTTTTGAAGTAAAAGACGATTTGTGTGAAAATTTTGTAAAAAAAACTAGAGATATTATGGAAAATATAGTAAAATTAAAAGTAAAATTAAAAACAAGTTCAAGTATCGCCAAAAATTGGGGCGATTTAAAATAATCAAGGAGATAAATTAATGGATCTTTCAACCATATTAGGAATGGTGCTTGCAGTTACTAGTATTTCGGTAGGAGATATACTAGAGGGAGGCAATCCTTTGCATGTTGTGCATCTTTCTTCCTTTCTCATAGTTATGCCAACAGCTGCATTTTGCGCAATGACTTCTACGCATAAAAAAATTGTAAAAGCAGCCTACAAAGAACTCAAAGTTGTTTTTAAAGGTTCTGGAGTAAATTTACCCGAAAGGATAGCCCAGTTAATAGAATTTGCTATTATTGCAAGACGAGATGGTCTTTTAGCGTTAGAATCAAGAACCAGTGAGATTGAAAATGAATTTTTAAAAAATGCTATGATGATGCTTGTAGATGGTAAAAGCTTTGAAGAAATTCATGAAAGCATGGAAATACAAACTGAACAACTTGAAGAGCATTATAAAGAATGTGCAGAATATTGGATAGTATTTGGAGAGACTTGTCCTACCATGGGGCTTGTTGGAGCGGTTTTTGGACTTATTTTAGCCCTTAAATTACTAGACAATCCTCAAGCAATGGCAGCAGGTATTTCAGGTGCTTTCACAGCTACAGTTACGGGAATTTTTGGCGCTTATGCACTTTTTGCTCCTTGGGGGAAAAAATTAAAAGCTAATGGAATGGATCTTGTAAAAGAGCAAATTGTTATTACTGAAGCTATAAAAGGAATTGCAGAAGGTGCTAATCCTAGAGATTTAGAAGCTAAACTTTTTAACTTCTTAAGTCACGATGATCCAAGAATTTCACAATTTGACAAAGGTTAAAAATGGCTAAAAAACATAAATGCCCAGAATGTCCAGCAGGTGAAAAATGGGCTGTGCCTTATGCAGACTTTCTAAGTTTGCTTTTGGCACTTTTTATTGCTCTTTGGGCAATTTCTAAAACAAATCCTGCTAAAGTAGAGGCTTTAAAAACTGAATTTGTTAAAATCTTTGATTACACCTCTACTCAAACAGTCAAAGAAGAGAGTAAAACCCAAGAAAAATATAAAGGCGCAGCAAAAGAAGAAAGCGATGAACTCAAATCGTTAAAACAAATGACTATGACACAGCAAGAAACTATCAAACGTCTTCAAGCAGCTCTAGATCAAAGCGATAATCAGGTTGCTCTTAACCTTCCATCTAAAGTTGAATTTGAAAGAGGTAGTGCTCAAATCGTTTCAGCTGATATACAAGATTATTTAAAACGTATAGCTGAGCTAACAACATATTTGCCACCTCAAGCAAAAATAGAAATTAGAGGCTATACAGACAATAGCGACTCTATTATAAGAAGTTATGAACTCGCCTACCAAAGAGCGGAAAATGTATTAAAATATTTTATAGAAGGTGGAGCAAATTTGAAAAATATTAGCATTAAAAGCTACGGGCTTAATAATCCTATCAATGGAAATCCACAAGCTCTAGAAAATAATAGAGTAGAAATATATTTTAAAGTCGATACAGCAGATACAAGTACTCAAAAATCGGTTCTTGAGCTTATTAACAAAATAGGAACTAAAGCACCTTAAAAGTTTTAGTTTCCTTTTTTTACTTGACCAGCTAAACGACTCTTATTATTTGTATTATAAACAAATCCTAGCACCTCAGCTACAGCTTTAAACATTTCCCTAGGAATAAGATCATTAACATCACAAGCTTTATAAAGCTCTCTTGCTAAAGGAGGATTTTCATAAACTACAACATTATTTTCATAGGCTACTTGTTTTATGCGAAGAGCGAGAAAATCCACTCCTTTGGCAACAACCCTAGGGGCTTGTTCTTTACCTGTATCATAACGAATAGCTACGGCATAATGCGTTGGGTTTGTGATCACCACATCCGCACCTGCAACATCTTGAACCATACGACGACGCGCAGCTTCCATTTGAAGTCTACGAATTCTACCTTTAACCTGAGGATCTCCTTCCATTTGTTTATACTCATCTTTTATTTCTTGTTTGCTCATACGCAAACCTTTAAAATACTGAAAACGCACCAAAAAAACATCTAAAACAGCAATAATTAAAAAAGCAACTATAACAATAGCTGCTAAAACAATAGCTCTGTCTCTTAGCCAAGTAAGCTGTGCAACCATAGTATAAAGCTCAACTCTTGGAAGCTCTTGCATAAATTTAAGTAAAACTATAAAAGCTATAGTAAAAACAATACCCACTTTTAAAATAATTTTTATACTTTCAACAATTTTTTTCAATGAAAAAAGGTTTTTTAAACCTTTTAGAGGATTGATTTTTCCTAAATTTGGCATAATAGGTTTAGTTGTAAAAATAAAACCAAATTGCATAATATTTCCCAAAACCCCAGCAATCATAATACTTAAAACAATAGGTGCAAGAATAATTAAAACCTCAAAAATGCTTTTAATCATAATGGCTTGAATAATACGCAAATCAAATTCAACACCAATAAAACTTTGATAGTATCTATATAAATTTACAATTCTCTCGCCCATAAAACTCATCATAAATAAAGTTATAGTTACTCCAATTATCAAAGTTACAATAGCTGCCGCATCTTGAGACTTTGGAACATTACCTTCTTTACGCGCATCTTCTATCTTTTTGGACGTGGGTTCTTCTGTTTTTTCTTGATCTTCGCCTGCCATATTTTAGCCTAAATAAAAATTTTAATATGTGTGTAAAATTATAGTAGAAAATTTATGAATTTCAATTAAAGAATAAAAATGAAGAAAAAGCCTCGTAAAGAGGCTTTATACTAAGAAATTAAAGTTTAGCTTCGTTTTTGCCAAGATATTCAGCCACGCCTTTAGGGTTAGCTTTCATACCTTCATCGCCCTTATTCCATCCTGCAGGACAAACTTCACCATGCTCATTTGTAAAAAGCATAGTATCAACCATTCTTAACATTTCATCTATATTTCTACCTAGTGGTAAATCATTAACCACAGCATGGCGAACTGTTCCATCAGCATCAAGCAAGAACGAACCACGAAGGGCAACTGCTTCTGCATAAAGTACATCAAAATTTCTAGCAATCTGCTTAGTTAAGTCAGCAACAAGCGGAAATTTAACCTGACCAATACCACCTTGATTTACTGGAGTATTTTTCCAAGCAAAATGTGAAAATTCATTATCTCCTGAAATTCCAATTACTTCAATGCCACGATTTTTAAATTCTTGATATCTTTTGTCAAAAGCTATAATTTCTGAAGGACAAACAAAAGTAAAATCTTTTGGATAAAAGAATACTACCGCTCCTTTTGGACCTATGTTTTTATAAAGATTAAAATCTTGAACAATTTCATTGTTTCCCAATACTGCTGGAGCAGTAAAATCTAAAGCTTTTTTAGTAACTATCATATTTTCTCCTAAATAATAAATTTTATTGATAACGAAATTATATCGTTTAAATCTTTATTTTTTTTTAAATATCTAAAATAATATTAAAAATTTAAGAAAGTTATAATTATTATCAAATAATGTAAATTTTTGATTATCAAAATTTACATTATTTAAGAATTTTATGCTAAAATCTTTTAAATCTTAATATTAAAAAGGAGAAAAAATGGCTGTAAAAATTACAGATATATGTATTGCTTGTGGTTCTTGTATTGATGAGTGTCCAGTGAGTGCTATCGTTGATGATGCTAACAATCCAGAAGGTGAAGATAGATATTATGTTTATGCAAACAAATGCGTTGAATGCGTAGGACATAATGATCAACCAGCTTGTGCCAGTGCTTGCCCAACAGATGGATGTATAGTTTGGAGTGCTGTAGAATCAGGACAACCAAGTCGTGATAATATTGGCGCTGATATGAGAAGTGGGGACACTCCAGTTTTTGCATAATTTTAAAAAATTAAAAAGCTAGAGATTCCTAGCTTTTTCTTTTAATTTAACTTTCTTTAAACAAATTCAAGTATAATTTTAAGCTTTATTAAAATAAGGAGTTATTACAAAGATGGAAAAAACTTTATCTATAATTAAACCTGATGCTGTTAAAAAAGGTGTTATAGGAAAAATTTTAGATCGTTTTGAAAGCAATGGATTAAGAATCGCTGCAATGAAAAAAGTTCAACTTAGTAAAGAACAAGCTGAAAATTTTTATGCTGTTCATAAAGAAAGACCTTTTTTTAAAGACTTGGTTGAATTTATGATTAGCGGTCCTGTTGTTGTTTCTGTACTAGAAGGAGAAGGTGCTGTATTAAAAAATAGAGATTTAATGGGAGCGACAAATCCTAAAGAAGCTAAAGCAGGAACAATTAGAGCCGATTTTGCTGAGAGTATTGATGCTAATGCTGTTCATGGAAGTGACAGCTTGGAAAATGCAAAAATAGAAATTGATTTTTTCTTTAAACCAAATGAAATTTGCTAAATGAAAATCCCTTTTTCTAAGATTAATACAAAGGAATATCCTTTTAAACTTAATCTTGAAAATATGATTTTTGAGGGAAATTTAGTAAAAATAAATCCTAAGCTTGTTAAAATAAATGCTATTATGCAAGGTTTTATCTATAGACCTTGTGATAGTTGTGGAACTGAGTTAGAACTTGAAATTAAAGAAAATTTAGAACTTTTTGCAAGTGATGGTATTTTTAAAGATGAAGCAAACGAATTGAGCAATACTATAGAATTTTTTGATGGACATATTGATTTAATAGAAGTTGCTATTAGCGAGCTTGAAGCTTATTTGAGTGATTATTTTTATTGTATAAATTGCAATAATTAATTAAATTTTATAAAGGAGAAAAAATGGCAGTACCAAAGAGAAGAGTGAGCAAAACTCGTGCAGCTAAACGCAGAACTCACTATAAAGTTAGTCTTCCTATGCCTATAAAAGACAAAGATGGAAGCTACAAAATGCCTCACCGTGCGAATCCAACAACTAAGGAATATTAAAATCAATGATTAACATTGCCATTGATGCAATGGGTGGTGATTTTGGAGAAAAACCCATTATAGAAGGCGTTTTAAAGGCACTAGAAGCAAAACCTTTTAACGCTATCTTAGTGGGAAATTCTAAAATTCTAAAACCTTTAATACCAAAAAAATTAGAACAATATATACAATACGAAGAAGCTAGTGAAATTTTTTCGATGAATGGAAATGCCACAGATGCTTTAAAAAATAAAGAAACAACCATATACAAAGCTATTAATTTATTAAAAGAAAAAAAAGTAGATGCTGTAGTTTCAGCGGGTCATAGTGGAGCAAGTATGTCTTTGGCTACCTTAAGGCTTGGAAGACTTAAAGGTATTTCAAGACCTGCTATTGCCACTTTAATGCCAAATATCGTTAACAGAACTTTACTTTTGGATGTTGGAGCTAATACAGATTGTAAAGCTGAAAATTTATTTCAATTTGCCATAATGGGTGAAGTTTATGCTAGAGAAATTATGCAAATTCAAAAACCACGCCTTGCTTTACTTTCTAATGGTGAAGAAGAATGCAAAGGCAATGAACTTACCAAAGAAAGTCATCAGCTTATGAAAAAAATTCCAAATTTTATAGGTAATGCTGAAGGTAGAGATATTTTCAATGGTGAAATAGATGTTTTAGTCTGCGATGGTTTTGATGGAAACGTTATCTTAAAGGCTTGTGAAGGTGTAGCAACAGCTATTTTTCAGCTTCTAAAAAACGAAGTAAAGCAATCTTTTATTTCTAAAATAGGTGCTTTACTTATGAAGTCATCTTTTAAAAAATTAAAAAAACACACAGATTGGCAAGAATATGGCGGAGCACCCCTTCTTGGAGTTAATGGCTGCGTGATCATAAGTCATGGAAAAAGTGATTCTAGAGCTATTAAAAATGCAATTTTTCAAGCTATAAATTTTAGCCAATCTCATATCAATGAACTTATAGAAAATGAACTTGGGAAATACAATGCTTAAAGCCGGTCTTAAAAGTATAGCTTCTTATATTCCAGAAAAAATTTTAAGCAATGCTGATCTTGAAAAAATAGTAGATACCACCGATGAATGGATCACTAGACGCACAGGTATTAAAGAAAGACGCATTGCTAGTGAAAATGAAAATTCTAGCGATTTGGGCACAAAAGCTGCATTAAAAGCCATAGAAAGAGCAAATTTAAAACCTGAAGATATTGATGCGATTCTTGTAGCCACTTTAAGTCCTGATTATTTTACTATGCCTTCAACGGCTTGTAAAATTGCTTCAAATTTAGGACTTGTAAATATTAGTGCTTTTGATATTTCAGCAGCTTGTTCTGGTTTTATCTATTTGCTTGAACAAGCTAAAGCCTTAGTAGAAAGTGGTTTGAAAAAAAATGTTTTAATCGTAGGAGCTGAAAAAACAAGTTCAATTATGGATTACAATGACAGAAGCATTTGCATACTCTTTGGAGACGGTGCGGGTGCTGGAGTTGTAAGTTTGGACAATGAAAATCATATCCTTGATGTACATACTGCAAGCAATGGTAATTATGGAGATCTTTTAATGACTCAAAGATCGCAAAAATCAAGTCTATGTCAAACACTTTCTATGCAAATGAAAGGCAATGAAGTTTTTAAAATAGCAGTAAACACGCTTAGCAATGATGTTGTAGAAATTTTAGCTAAAAATAACATTTTAGCACAAGAAATTGATCTTTTTATTCCTCATCAAGCTAATCTACGCATCATTAAAGCCGTCCAAGAAAAACTCAATCTAAGCGATGAAAAATGTGTGATTACCGTACAAAAATATGGCAATACTTCAGCTGCTTCTATACCTATGGCAATGAATGATGCCTATGAAGAAGGACGACTTAAAAAAGGAAATCTGATCTTACTAGATGCTTTTGGCGGTGGTTTTACTTGGGGATCTGCGCTTTTAAAATTTGGAGGAGAGAATTTTTAATTCTCTCTTAGCTTTCCAAAAGCTTGAATTTCTACCAAATAACCCTCTGCTAAAGCACTTCCTACACAAGCTCTAACAGGTTTAGGATAATTTTTAATCCAAGCATCATAAGTTTCATTCATTGCATCAAAATCTTGCATATTAGCTAACCAGATTTGAATTTGAATCAAATCTCCTTTGCTTGCGCCTATTTTTTCAAACAAAGCATCAAGTTCTGCAAGTGCTTCTTTGGTTTGTTTTTTAATATCTCCGCTAGGTTCAAAAGCCACTTGTCCTGCAGTCTTAAAATATTTATCAAAAACAATAATTTGCGACATTCTATCGCACTCATCAAAACGCTTTATCATGCATATTTTCCTTGAAATTCTTTCATAAATTCACACAAGGTTTTTACCTGATCCAAATTAAGCGCATTATAAATACTTGCACGAATTCCTCCTAAAATTCTATGTCCTTTAAGTCCTATCATTCCAGCTTCTTCGGCTTCCTTTACAAAAAGAGGCTCTAAATCTTTATTTTTAGCAATATTAAAACTCACATTCATTAAAGATCTGTCCTTTTTATCTGCATGTCCTTTATAAAATCCATTACTTAAATCAATACACTCATAAAGCATAGCAGCTTTTTGAGAATTTTTCTCATGTACTTTATCAAGTCCGCCTTGATTTAAAAGCCAATCCATTTCAAGATTAAACATATAAATGGCAAAGGTTGGAGGCGTATTAAACAAGGACTGATTCTCAGCATGAGTCAAATAATTTAACATACTAGGAATTTGTTTATTTTTAGATCTTTCTAACATATCTTTACGGATAAAAATACAACTTAAACCCGAAATTCCAGCATTTTTTTGCACTCCGCCATAAAAAAGAGCAATATTTGAAAAATCTACTTT
Source organism: Campylobacter sp. BCW_6461 (assembly GCF_001762735.1). Taxonomy (NCBI): domain Bacteria; kingdom Pseudomonadati; phylum Campylobacterota; class Epsilonproteobacteria; order Campylobacterales; family Campylobacteraceae; genus Campylobacter; species Campylobacter sp. BCW_6461. The sequence goes on from NZ_MJXJ01000024.1 coordinate 104,137, forward strand.
TCTAGAAAAAAAATCACTCGATGCATCCACAATCAAAGGAGTTTTAGTTTTAGGATAATTTTGATATTGAGTGCCATAAATAGTATTGTTAGAACAAATATAAGCATAATCAGCATTATCTCTAAATTCCACTCTAGGAATATGATTAAAATTACTTTCCTCGCTACTTGCTACGGTTTTAACATTGACACCTAAAATTTGTGCTTCTTTAATTGCTTTTTTTGTCCAAACTCCTGTATTTGCATATTCACAAATCCCATTTAAAGCCAAATTCATAGGAATCATAGCAAATTGTAAACTTGCTCCACCTTGTAAAAATAATACTTCATAATCATCATTTAACCCGTAAAGTTTTTTAGCTTTCTCTTGTGCTCCAAAATGCACTTCTTCAAATACTTTTGTGCGGTGAGAAATTTCCATTATAGAATAACCCCTACCCTGATAATCACAGAGTTCTTTTTGAGCTTGCTCTAAAATTTCTAAAGGTAAAGTCGATGGCCCTGCACTGAAATTGATTTTTCTCATAATCTATCCTTATAAAATTTTTGCTTCTTTTTGAGAAGTTTGAGAACTTAAAATAACGATATCATCACTCTTAAGATCTTCTAAATTTGCTATTTTACCATTTTTTCTGATACAAATAAACTTTTTGCTTTTATTAAAAAAATTCTCATGTTGCAAATAAGCATTTTGCAATTTATCTAATTTTAATTCATTATAACGCATTTGATTTGCCAATAGATGATTTAATTGCTTTTCTATATTATGGCTTTGTTTTATTTTTTCATCTATTATTTTTGGCAAAGAATTAAATTTGAAAAATTTGCTTAAATTTAAAAGCAAATTTTCATAATTTTGTATTTTATAATTCCAAAGTTGCATTAATTTTTCTTCCATTAAATCCAAACTTTGCTCTATATCCAACTTAGAATAAAACAAAGTATCTATAGCAGCTGAAGGCGTTGGAGCTCTAAAATCTGCAACAAAATCACTAATAACATAATCAATCTCATGTCCTATGGCTGAAATAATAGGAGTTTTTGCTTTAAAAATCTCTCTTGCTAAATTTTCATCATTAAAACAAAAAAGATCTTCTCTGCTTCCTCCACCACGTGCTATAATAAGAACATCTAAATCCATATCATCGGCTTTTTTTAAAGCTCGTATAAGAGAAAAAGGAGCATTATTTCCTTGAGTTAAAGCATCAAAAATATAAATTTTTGCCAAAAAATATTCTTTTTGGTGAATAAGTTTTAACATATCTTGCAAAGCAGCAGAAGTTTTTGAAGTGATAATGCCTACTTTTTTAGGAAATTTTGGCAAAGATTTTTTAAAGCGTGGATCAAAAAGTCCTTCTTTTTGCAAACGCTCTTTTAAAGCCAAAAACTGTGCTTCCAAATCCCCAAAACCTGCTTTTTTCATACTAGTAGCGATAAATTGATAACGACCACTTTCAGGATATAAACTTACACTTCCACAAAGCTCTAAAAAATTCCCCACAGCTGGTTTAAATCCGACTTTTAAATTAGCTCCTTTAAACATAGCACAAGCAATGCTTGATCTTTCATCTTTTAAATCAAAATACCAATGTCCTGAACCATGCAAAGTAATTTTTGAAATTTCTCCACTTAAAACTATATCATCAAAATGTGTTTCTAATAAAGCCTTTGCTTTAAGATTTAATTCTGTTGGTGTCATAGTTTTTTTGCTATAAACATTGAACTCACGCCAAAGCTAAAACTTTTATAATCAAGTATTTCAAAACCAGCATTTTTAAGTTCTAAGATGAACTCTTCCTTACTTAAAAATCCTTCAATAGAGTTTGGCAAATACTCATAAGCACTTTTATTTTTACTGATTATCCCACCTATACTTGGTAAAATATTTTTAAGATAAAAATCTCTACAAGCTGCTATAAATCCACCCTTTTCTCTTTTTGTAAATTCCAAAACTACCAAAATACCATCTTTTTGAAGTACTCTAGCAAATTCACTTAAGGCTTTTTGTCTTTCTACAACATTGCGAATGCCATAACTAATGCTTAAAATATCTAAACTTTGACTTTCTAAAGGTAAATTTTGCGCCCCTGCTTCTATAAATTCGACATTTGGAAATTTTTCTTTTGCAACATTTAGCATGCCACTACTTGGATCAATACCTTTAATATTTAGAATATTTTTTTCCATTTTTAAAGCACTCTCTTGCCAAATCTCTATCATATCCCCTGTGCCACAGGCAATATCAGCGATTTTTAAATCTTTTTTTAAATACAAACTCATCACTCTTTGACAAGCTTTTTTGCGCCACGCTACATCAGCTCCAAAGCTTAAAATTCTATTCGCCTTATCATAAGTAGGTGCAATTTGATTAAACATTTCTATAATTTTTTCTTGTTTTTGCATTTTTATCCTTTGTAAATTTTCAAATTTTTACTTGATTTTTTAAGCAATTTGCAAAATTTATTTTTATTATTGATTATTTTCGAAAAAATATTTTTATCCCTATCTTTGCAATATTTTTCATAAAGTTTGTTTAAATTTTTTATCTCTAAAAAACGATAAAAATATTCTAAAAATATTGCCAATTCAAAAAAACTATTTTCAAAAAGCTCTAAATCAAAATTTTTTAGTATATTTTTTCTAAATAAAATAATTTTTTTTCTAAGTTCTAACGCAACAAGTTGTTTAAAAAACCTATCTTTGCAATCACCTTCATAAAAAGAATTTTCCTTTATGAAAAAATCAAAATCATTAAACAAATCTTGGATTTTTTCATCGCTTAAAAATAGCAATAAATCTTGATTTGAATTTTCACTTGCTAAAATATCTTGAGTTTTTTTCGTTATATCTTTAAACTTTAAAGCCAAAATATTACTCAAATTTTTATCTAAAATAGTATTCATACTTGATAAAACTATATACAAGCTTCTTGAATAAAATAAAAATTCGCATAAACTTTGCTTATCTTTTCTCTCTAAAGATAAAGTCCAATAAAATTTTAATTTTTTAAATAAATAAAATAAAAAAATTCTAAATCCATCATAAGCATTAATATAATTTGGAAAATCCAAGCTAAAATTCTGATTTTTTTCTATAATTTTAAAACATTTCTCTATATCAAAATTTTGATATTCAAAACCATATAAAACGATATGTTTAGAATTTAAATCATGATGTAATTCTTTTTGAATTTTAAAATCTTTAGGAATTTTAAATTCATTGGAACTATCCAAAGTTGGAAAAAATATTTTTAAAATACAAATTTTAGGCTCTTCATAAATATCAATATAACTTTTTAAAGAGCAAAATTTAAATTCGAAGCGTTCTTTTTTAATACTCTTTCCTATAATCTTTTTTCGAGCTTTTTCAAATTTTTTTTTAGAAATTTTCTCTTCTTGATTCTGTTCTAAAATTGAATTATTAAATTTTGTAATTTTATAAAATTCATTGCAAAAACTTTGAAATTTAACACTATGATTTGAAGTTATTTGAGTATAAAAAGTTTCAAATTTAGAATTTCGAAAAGGTATATTATCTTTTTTTAAATTCTCTAAAAGAGTGCAATCAGATAGTAAAAAGTTTTTTTGAATTTCATAAATCATTAAAATAACCCTTAAAATATATGGGTTATTTTAACCTTATTTTGCTTAATGACACTTTTTGCAACTATCAACATAAGCACAAACAGACAGATGATTGACGAGATTGCCTATCTTTTTTTCTAAATGCTCTTGATATTCATAAAGCTTAGCATCTTTAAAACTTAAATCCTCTATACCACCACATTTGGTGCAAACAACATGAATATGTTCTTCTTCATAGATATCGTAACAAGTTTTTTGATTTAAAACATTGATTTCAACAACTAAACCTTGTTCTTGTAAAGTATTAAGATTTTTATAAACCGTCGCTAAAGAGATTGAAGGGTATTCTTTTTTAATTTCTGTATATAATTCATCAATATTAGGATGCTCATGTCTTTTTAAAATTTTTAAAACACATAGTCTTTGCGGAGTAGCTTTTAACTCATGTTTTTTAAGCATTTGTAGTAATTCCATTTTATTTATTCCTTACTTTTTTAAGTAAAAATAATAATAAAATTTTTATTAAAAGAAGTTTATATTAAATAATATTTTTTATTATTTAATGATAAAATTTTAAAACTTTCGTCAACAAGCTATTGACATCTTTTTCTAGATTTTTTTCCACCTCACTTGTTTTTCCATGTTCAATAAATTTGTCTTCATATTCAAAGCTAACAACTTTTACATACAAATCATATTTTTGTAAAAAATTATTAATTAAACTTTCTATACCGCCAATTTTAACATTTTCACTAAAAATAAACCAAATTTTACTTTTTTTAGCAAGCTCACACAAAAGCTCTTCATCTAAAGGTTTAGCAAAAATTAAATCAATCAAATTAGCATTATTATTCATTTCTTGCAAGGCTCTTAAGACTTGCCACGCTTTTGCCACACCTTGTCCATAACCTAAAAAAGCAATTTCACTACTATTTTTTACAAGCCATTGCGCCTTACCAAGTTTTATCTCACAAGGATTAAATTCTTTATCCAAAATAAAACTCCCTCTAGGATAACGAAAAGCAATAGGTCCTTGATGTAAATAAGCATACTCCATTATATTTTGCATCATTTGTTCATCTCTTGGGGCTAAAAGAGTGAAATTTGGCAAAGGAGCTAAAAAACTAAGATCAAAAACACCTTGATGCGTCTCCCCATCTTCGCCTACTATCCCTGCCCTATCCATAGCAAAAACCACATTTAAATTCATAATCGCACAATCATGGATCACTTGATCATAAGCACGCTGCAAAAAAGTGCTATATATTGCAATAAAAGGTTTAAATCCTTCTTTTGCCATAGCGGCCATAGAAGTTACTGCATGCTGTTCTGCAATAGCCACATCCCAAAAACGATTTGGATATTTTTCTATAAGCTTATCAAGACCTGTTCCACTTGGCATAGCTGCCGTAACCCCAACAATATTTTCATATTTTGAGGCTAAATCAAGCAAATTCTTAGAAAAAATTTCAGTAGCAGATTTTTTAGTATCACTTTTTTTAACACTCTCTCCACTATCTATATCAAAAGCTCCCACCCCGTGCCATTTAGCATGTTTTCCTTCGGCTAAAACATAGCCTTTACCCTTTATGGTTTGAGCATGTATCACACAAGGCTTTTGCATAGCTTTTGCTTGTTTTAATGCAGAAATAATTTCACCTAAATTATGTCCATCAATAGGCCCTATATATTCAAGCCCTAATTCTTCAAACAAAAGTCCAGGAGTAATAAGTTTAAAACTCTCTTCAAAACGCTTGGCCATATAAGTAGCACTATCAGGCAATATATCCAACATTTTAGCAATACGCTTTTTAAAACTTTGATAAAACTGCGTTGCCATAGCCTGAGAAAGATACTTTGAAATTGCTCCAATTGGTTTTGAAATACTCATTTCATTATCATTTAAAAGTATTACGCAAGGAAATTTAGAATCACCCAATTCATTTAAAGCCTCATAGGCCATACCCGCACTTAAAGCACCATCTCCAATCAAAGCAACAGGAATACGCTTTTCACCTTTTAAAGCAATGGCCTTACAAGCACCTACTGCCAAAGAAATAGAGGTGCTAGAATGCCCTGCTACAAAATAATCTCCCTCGCTAGGTTTTGTATAACCACTTAAACCATTGATTTGTCTTAAAGTATCAAATATTTCTTCTTTTCCGCTTAAAAGCTTGTGTGTATAAGACTGATGCGACACATCAAAAATAAAAGGATCTTTTTTTGCATCAAAAACCAAATGCATTGCTATACTAAGTTCTACAGCACCCAAATTTGAACTTAAATGCCCACCATTTTTACTCACAACTTGTATGATTTTTTCACGCATAGATGCTGCTAAATTTTCTAATTCTTTTAAACTTAGCTTTTCTAACTCTTCTTGAGTATGGACAAATTTTTTACTCATTATTCACCATTTTTTTAATTTTAGCTAGACGAGAGTTAAGATTGGATTCTATATTACCTGCGTCACTTATAATAACAACACTTCCTTTGCTAATTGCATCATCAAGACTTATTTTAATGTGAGCATTCTGATCAAATTGCTCTTTTAAATACTCATAATCCTCTGCATTAACCTTAAGCTCAATTACACTAGCACCCTTAAGCTCGCCGATTAAATCTTTAGCCAAAGCATAAGCTATCTTACTTGAATTTAGTTCAAGTTCTTTTAAGATTACTTCTTTAGCGATATCTATAGCAGTATCTGCTAATTCTTTCTCATTTTTTTCTATGAAATTTTCAAGATTTTCGCAAGCATTATCGAGTTTGGCTATACTTTTTAAATACTTATCTTTAAAATCACTCAATTCTTTTTGAAATTCTTCTTTTGCTTTCTCATAACCTTCTTTGGCAAATTTTTCTTTAGCATTTTCAAGTTCTGAATTTAAGCGGTTATTAAATTCATTCTCTTGGCTTTCTATTTGCATTTGAAGTTTAATAATATTGCTTGACATTTCATCTGTTTTTTTAAGCAAATCTTCAACAAAGCTTGGTTGAAATGTTGGAATTTGAGTTTCCATAACAGCTTGCGTAGAGGCAATGACTTGATTTTCTTCGACTGGTTTTTCGTCATTTAAAGATATATTAGCATTTTCTTCATCTGGAGTTTGAGTATGTTTTTTTTCACCTGTATGATTATCAAATTCTGAAATAACTTTAAAACGATATCCTTCAACAACATGCTGATCAGAAGCCCCACCAGAAATTACATTGCTACGATTAACCATCTCTCACCTACTCTATCATTTCATCCGCATCGCCTGTTTGAACAAGACCTTGTTCTGCAAGTTTTTGCACCACTTCAACAACCTTTCTTTGTGCATCTTCAACATCTTTAACACGCACAGCACCCAAAAAACCCATTTCTTCAAGAAAAGCTTCGCTTGCACGCGTAGACATATTGGCTAAGAATTTTTGCTTTAACTCTTCACTTGCACCTTTTAAACCTATCATTAAATCACGCTTATCGGCTACTTTTAAAATTTCTCTTATAGCTTGAGTGCTAAGTTTTTGTATATCATCGAAAGTAAACATAAGCTCTTTAATAGTCTCTGCTAAGCGTTCATCACTTTGTTCAATATAAGTAATGGTTGATTTGCTTGCTTTTTGACCCAAACGATTAAGCACTTCTGCTACCGCTCTTGGGCCGCCCACTTCAACCTTATAAGAGGTAAGACTTTCAAGCTTGCTTTCTAACACTGCAGAAACTCTTTTAATAATACTTGGAGAAATATCGCCAAGATTTGCCATTCTTATAACCACCTCAGCCCTTAATTCATCACTAAAATACTCTAAAGTTTCTGCCGCATGAATAGAATCCATGTGTGCCAAAATAAGAGCGATGGTTTGTGGGTGCTCTTTGGTAATAAAGTCTGCAAGTTGCTGTGGTTTAATTTGCGCCAAATAAGCAAAATTTTGATTATTCTCCATACTTTTAGTGAGTTTTTCAAGAATTTTATTTGCAATCTCTGGCCCAAAAGTACGAAAAAGTATTTCTTTAGCATATTCCAAACCACCACTTTTAATATATTGATTTGATTGAAGCAGAGTGTAAAATTCTTCTAAAACCGCAGTAGCTACGGATCTATCAACATTTTTAGCCATAGCAATATAACGTGAAATTTCTGTAATTACATCAATTTCCATATGTGAAAACACAGAAGTTGTTGCATCTTCGCCAAGTTGTATAAGAAATATCGCTACCTTCTCAGGCATCGATAAATCATCATAGACCATTTTTTGTTCTTCACTTAGCTTTATCATCACATATCCTTTTCGCCAAATTCACTATCATTTTGAATTAAGTTTTGTAAAAGTGCTGCAATTTCCTCGCCTTTATCACTTACTAAACCACGCAATTTTTCAAGTAAAACCTCATATTGAATAGAATCTTCATTAAAATTATCCCCAAAACCAAGTTGTTCTTCAACTTTTTTCCTTGCTGCATTAAATTTCTCCAAAGCATCTTCAGCATCATCTAAAACAGCATTTGGACCTTGCTGCATTTCTTCTTGCGCTGCGACATCTTCAAGCATTTTTTGAGTAAATGGAGCAATGACTTTTTTGTAAAAAATAAAAAGTAAAATCGCTGCAATAAAATACTTAACTGGTGGAATAAATGGCTCAACAAAACGATTGTAAAAAGTTTTAACTTTACTCTCAACTCTAATCGACTCACGATGAAATGGTAAATTTTGCACTACAACACTATCACCTCTAGTAGCGCTAAAATTAATAGTATTTTTAACTATACTCTCAACACTTGCAAGCTCTTCTTTAGTCAATGGAACATATTCGCTTTTCACATCCCCATTTTCATCAACCACATCTTGATATTTTCCATCTATAGTGACAGCTGCTGAAGTGCGTAAAACTGTTGCAAATTGTTTTTTTGTATTTGTGATAGTTTTAGAAAGTTCATTGTTTGTAGTAACTTGATTTTTTTTATAAGTGTCAATTTGACCTTTATTGTCAAGTCCTTCAACAGGACCTATATTAGAAACAGCACCTGGAACACCCTGAATTTCTGGATCTTTTCTACCTGTTCTTTCCTCGTTTAAAGTTTGCTCACTACGCACTATAGGATTTGGATCATAAATTTCACTTTGAGATTCTTGCTTGGAAAAATCAAAATCTATATTTACACTCACTTTTACTTTATCCATGCCACCTGCAAAAGGAGCTAAATTTTCTATAATCTTATCTTCTAAAGCTTTTTCTTGATCACTTTTAAATTTAATTTGCGCACGAACCAAGTCATCTTCATATGCTTCTTGCTCATCTAAAGGCACACCACTTTGATCACTAATCTTAACATTTTCTTTAGTAAGTTTTGGAACTGCCGCTGAAACAATATTTTTTATACCATCAATTTGTTTTCTAGTAAGCTTTAAGCCTTCGCGAACATTAACAACAACTGAAGCTGTAGGCGGAATTTGCCTTTCGGTAAAAACACTATCTTTAGGAAATGCTATATGTACAACAGCACTACGAATAGGTTCTAAAGTCTCAATAGTTCTTGCAAGTTCACCTTCTATGGCTCTTTGGTATTTTACCTTTTGCTCTTCATTTGTAGCTCCAAAAGCTTGAGTATCAAAAGCTTCAAAACCCACGCGACTATCTTTTATAAGACCTTCGCTTGCAATAAACATTCTTTGACGATAAACCTGATCTTGTGGAACTAAAATTTTATTTTCACTTTCTAATTTATAGGGAATATTATTTTGTTCAAGTTTAGCTACAATTGCAGCAGAAGAACTTGGGCTTACATTTTCAACTAAAACTGCATATCCATTATTTGCATTACTACCACTTCCACGAAATAAAGCTAAAAAAACCAAAAACCCAACCACTACTACAATAGATGCAGCAATCACTATACGCTGCTTGCGAGTTAAATTTTGATAAAGTTGCCCAATTTGATGAAGCATATTTTTAAAATCCATTAATTCTCATCCCTTAGTTTAGCGAATTTTACATATTTTTATTTGATTTATCTATCTTAAAATCTTATCAAATTCTGTAAAAAATTTTTCATTTTCATAAGATGTTCCTATAGTAATGCGTATAGCATTTAAACCATAGCTTTTTAAATTTCTTATTATTATACCCTTTTTAAGCAATTTTTCAGACAAATCTGTACTATTTTTTTCATTAAAAAAATAAGTGATGAAATTTGTATAACTATCAATGATTTTGATATTATGTTTTTTAGCAAATTCTTTATAAAGCTCCATTTGAGAAAAATTATTCTCTAAAGTTTTTTTAGCAAATTCATCATCATTTATTGCTGCAACTGCTGCTTTTAAAGCAAGATTGCTCACATTAAAAGGAGCACGAAGCTTGTAAAATGCACTAATAATATTAGCATTAGCTATACCATAACCAATGCGTAAGCCTCCTAATCCATAAAGTTTAGAAAAAGTTCCCAAATAAAGTACATTGTCAAATTCTTTAATCAATTCACAAGGTTCTAAATGTTTTTTGCTATCTTTAAAACTTGCAAATTCATTATAAGCTGCATCAATCACAACTAAACAATCCTCATCCACACCTTTAATAAACTTGGTCACTTCACTTGCATCCAAACACTCGCCTAAAGGATTATTTGGCAAGCATAAGAAAATGAGTTTAATTTCATCTTTGTGTGCTTCATAAAGCTTTTTAAACTCATTTAAATCATGAGTAATGCTTTGAGTTTTATAACACTTTGCACCGCATTGTTTGGCATAAATTTCATACATAGCAAAGGTAACTCCAGCTTGTAAAAAAGCATTTTTAGAATTTAACTTAGCATGTATAGCAAATTCAATCACTTGATCACTACCTGCACCGATGATGATATTTTCATTTTGAACTTTGTATTTTTGAGCCAATGTGCTTTTAAGTTCTATCATACTATCATCAGGGTAAAGATGAGCTTTGTTTGCATTTTGTCTTAAGCATTCTATGGCTTTTGGTGGCGTACCAAAAGGATTTTCATTACTTGCTAATTTTATCACTTCTTTAACGCCATATTCTTTGGCAATAACTTCTATATCTTTTCCGGGTTCATAATTGCTTAAATGATTTAAAAATTCATTAAATTTCATCTTTTTCTCCTGATAAATAAGATCCAAGCCAAACAATCTCTTGTATATCTTTTAAAGCTTTTTTTACATTTTCATCATCAATATGCCCTTCAAAATCTATGTAAAAACTGTGTAAAAATTCTTTTGATTTTACAGGACGAGATTCAAGCTTAGTAAGATTGATATTTTCTTTTTTAAACTGCTCTAATAAAAAGCTAAGCCCACCAGGTTTATGTGCTGTGTGTGCTAAAATAGAAGTTTTACAATTTGGCATTTTAGGATTTTTAATATCGCTTAAAATTAAAAATCTTGTTTTATTGGCTGCATTATCTTCTATTTTATCAAAAAGCACAGGCACATTATAAAGCTTAGCCGCTATTTTAGAGCAAATTGCTGCCGCATATTTATCTTGCGAAGCTAAATAAGCCGCATTAGCCGTAGATTTTGAAGGAACAAATTCTATAGCGCTAAGTTCATGACTTTCTAAAAATTTACGACATTGATTATAACCTTGCGGATGCGAATAAATGCGTTTGATTTCTTTTAAATTTTCATTAATTCCCACAAAAGAATGATGAATATCCATATAAATTTCACCAAAAATTTTAAGCTCATTATACTTACCTAGACAATCTAAAGTAATACCTACTGCACCTTCGGTATTATTTTCTATAGGCACAACACCGTATTTTGCTTCTTTGTTGCTTAACTCTTTAAAAACATCTTCGATATTAGCCAAGGCTATATAACGACTCATCGCACCAAAACGACTTCTTGCTGCTTGATGAGTATAAGTTCCCTCAGGCCCTAAATAAGCTATAGTTTGAGGCATTTCTAAATTTCTTGAAACTGCAAAAATTTCTTGATAAATTGCCTCTATGGCATTTTGATCTAAAAGTCCTAAATTTGCATTTTTTAAACGATTGATAATGGCTCTTTCACGCTCAGGACGATAAATAGCTCCCCCACTACTTTGTTTAAGCTCGCCTATACTTTTAACATAAGTCATTCTTTCATTTAAAAGTTCTAAAATTTTATCATCAACCGCATCGATTTTATTTCTAAATTCTTCTAAATTTGGCATTTTAGCTCCTTTAAAAACTCAAAAACACTAGGATAAACTCCATCAAGCAAATCCGTATCAAGCCCTTTTGTGTCGCTTATCTTTCCGCTTAAAACCAGCAAGGTTTTCATGCCAAGTTCTTTTGCCTTAAGCAAGTCTCCTCTAAAATCATCACTAATGATTTTAATATCTTCAAAATCGATTTTTGAATTTTGTTTTCTTATCAAATTTAAAGCTTCTTTATAAAAAGCAATGCTAGGCTTACCCACAACCTCGTATTCAAAATCAATAGCATTTTTAAGCATAGCCATAATGCTACCTACACCAGGATAAGGCCTACCATCTTTTTTATAAATGCTAGTTTCGTGCATAGCTATAAACCTAACTTCTCTTCTAGCCAATTCTATCATACTAGCAAAATCTACAAATTTAAAATCATCATAACTAGCTACAAGCACAGCACTAGGATTTACAAAATCGAGTTCAAAACCAAGATTTTCAAGACTTTTTACAAACTCATCTGCACCAAAAGCCGCAACTTTACAAGGTTTTAAAAGGTGTTTTAAAACGCTAAAAGGATCAATATAAGCATTTTCTTTTATAGCCAATCCTTTTTGCTGTAATTTTTCTAAAAAATCAAGTTTTTTTGTATTGTTAGTAATGATAACATAAGGAAGATTTTTTGCATTTAAAAAATCGATCAATTCTTTAGCGCCATGGATTAAACTCTTATCATGATCAGAAATTAAAGTCCCTTGAACATCTAAAAAAAACATTTTAAGCCTTTAAAAATTTCTCTTCTAAAGCGATTTGATTTTCAAAATTTTCTCTTTGACGGATCAATCTTACCTGTCCTTCTTCAAGGGCTAATTCGCAAACTTTATTACGAGTATTGTAGTTACTACTCATGCTAAAACCATAAGCTCCAGTATTTTTAATAACCATTATATCACCACTTTGAGTGCTAGGTAAAGACCTTGCTTTAGCAAAAAAGTCTCCACTCTCACAAATTCCACCTACAACATCACATAAACTCTCTTGGGCTTGAGTATAAGGTAAGATTATTTCATGATAAGCCTCGTATAAACTTGGGCGTATAAGATCATTCATCGCTCCATCTACTACAACAAAACGCTTGGTTTTATTTTGTTTTTCATAAAGTACTGAACAAACAAATTCTCCACTTTTAGCAACTAAATACCTTCCAGGCTCCATTCCTATGGTTAAATCAAGCCCATGAAGTTGTGCTAATATACCTTGTGCATAATTATAAAGATCAGGTTCGCACTCATCTTTTTCATAAGCCACACCCAAGCCACCGCCTATATCAAAAAATTTAAGATCAATTTGCAAGGCTTTTAACTCTCTTGCAAGTTTTGCAACAATGGCTGCTGCTTCATGAATAGGAGAAATATCTAAAAGTTGCGAACCTATATGAAAATGCACTCCAACGGGCTCTAAAAAAGATGAATTTTTTGCATAAAGATACATTTTTCTTGCTATGTCAATTTCAACACCAAATTTATTTTCATTTAATCCTGTAGAAATATAAGGATGAGTTTTTGCATCAACATTTGGATTAACACGAATACTGATTCTTGCCTTTAGATTAAGTTCTTTAGCCACACTTTCTAAAAGCATCATTTCAGCTTCGCTTTCAAGGTTAATATATAAAATATCATATTCTAAAGCTTGTCTTAACTCTTCTTTGGTTTTTCCTACTCCACTAAAAATAATCTTATAAGCTTTTGCTCCTGCTTTTAAGGCACGCTTTACCTCGCCTATACTTACACAATCAAATCCACTATCTAAATTTGCAAGCATTTGCAACAAACTTAAATTTGAATTGGCTTTTACAGCGTAAAAAATTTGAGATTTTCTTGCCTTAAAAGCCTCTTTGAGATTTAAAAAACGCTCTTTTATGAAATCAAAATTGTAAATATAAAAAGGAGTATTAAATTCTTGCTTTAATTGTTTATAATCCATATTTAACCTTTAATTTTTATAATTTTACTACACAAAGCTTAATTTATCGATGCTTATAATACATATAAGCACTTAAACAACCCAAAATTATAATAGGCACTACAATGCCAATTTCACTTGCAATCACACTATTTTCGCTTAATCTAGTAAGCAAAAACAAGACTCCCCAAATCATCAAAGTCACTACAAAAGCTATAAAAGTTACAAAAGCAAGATTAAAAAATCTTGCTATTACAGGAAAAAAATAATACATAATAAGCATTAAAAATGGTGCAAAAAAAGGAGTAAAAACAAATTTATAAAGATTGATTTTAAGAGCATCTGTATTGACATTTTGCGCCTTAAAAAGCTCAAAACTTTCAAGTGCGTCAGATATTGAATAATCACTATTACTAGCAACCCCTTCTATAATCTTTGGTTTAAAACCCTCAAGTGATTTAAGCTCGGAGAAATCTTGTATCTTTAAACCATCATTAGCAAGTTCATAATTTTTAGGTAATAATGTAATATTACCATCTCGCAAAATCCAACTTTCACCTTCAAAATAGGCGTTTTTAGCACTTACAAAAGAGCTTAAATTTAAATCATTGATATTAAAAATTTTTATATTTTGAGCACTATTTTGTCCATTGTTTATCTTTGAAATATAAACAAAATTATTGTTAAATTTCAAAAACACTTCTCCACTTTGATTCATAATAGTACCATTTTTTAAAATATTTCTCTTATAATCATTTGCATAAGCAAAAGAAGTAAAATTCAATCCTATATAAATACAACAAAAAAATAAAGCCCATAAAAAAGGAAATAAAATAACATAATTTCTGCTCAGTCCTAATGCATAAAGACTTACAAATTCATTTACTCTGATCATAGAAATCAAAGAAACTACCAAAGCAAAAATCAAAGAAATGGGTAATACATAAGGCACTGCCGAGAAAGATAAAAACATAACATAAAGCAAATCAAGATTTGCGGCTTTTGGTAGATCTTTAAAATTTAAGAGCAAATCAATACCGCAATAAAAACCAAGCAAAGAAAAAAATATAATAAAAAAATTTTTTAAATAAATCCCTGAAATAAAACGAAAAAATATCCACATCTTAAGCCTTTAGGCTGTATTTAGATGATATAGCAGACAAATCATCATTTTCAATAAGCTCAAGCAAAGCTTTTTTTGTATGCTCTAAAACTTTGCTTAAGGTTATTTCTTCTTCGGGTTTAAATTTACCTAAAACATGGGAAATCACATTTTCACCCTTTCCCACTCCTATACGCACTCTTTCATAATCATTTCCACATAAAGTATCTATGCTTTTAAGCCCATTATGTCCACCACTTGAACCGCCTTTTTTAAAACGCAAGGCTCCTAAATTTATATCTATATCATCATGGATAACTATCATTCTTTCGCATTTATAAAAATCATTCACTGCTTTTACACTAAGTCCTGAATTATTCATATAAGTACTAGGTTTAAGAAGAAGTAAAGAAGAACCTATTTTAAAAAGTTCTCCTTTAAATTTAGAGTTTGTAAGATTTGTAAAATTGCTTTCTTTTAAAAGCAAGTCAATTAGCATAAAACCGACATTATGGCGGGTATTTTCATACTCTACGCCTATATTGCCAAGCCCTACGACTAAAATCATCTAGCTTTTTCTACACCTACAACCGCTACTCTATCAGCATCAATCATAGTTACTCCCGCAGGAACTACAATATCACGAACAAGTAAAGCATCACCCACATCAAGTTTACTTACATCAAGTTCGAAAAAATTTGGTAAATTTTCAGCTGCACATTTTACTTTTAATCTTCTTTTTGATTGGATTAAAACACCTTTATTTTTAAGACCTATAGCTGTTCCTGTGATTTTAACTGGAACCATGTATTTAGAAATCACACCTTTTTGTGCAACTTTTAAATCCACATGTTTAAGTTCTGCAGTTACAGGATCTTTTTGATAATCCACAACTACAACGCTTAAAGTTTGAGAACCTACTTTTACATCAAAAATTAAAGTAGTTTTTTTACGAACTTCCTTAATAAACTCATTTACTTTAAAAGCGGCATTGATGTTTTCTAATCCTTTTCCATAGATGTTTGCGATTAGATAACCATCTCTTTTTAAAGCTTTAGCAGCTTTTCTACCGATACTCTCTCTAACGATACCTTCTAACATCTTTTGTCCTTTCTTAAAAAATGAGCTTTGATTATATCTAATTTTGGCTTATGGAAAAGTAAATTTATAGCTTCTTTTAATTTCTTTAAGATATAATTTGTTTTATAAATTATGTTAATTTAAGGCTTCATGTGAATGAAAAATTCAATATCAATATAGCTTGGTTTTTAATAATCTTAGGCGGGATTATAGAATGTTTTTGGGTAAGTGGACTTAAGTATTCTACAGAAATTTGGCACTATATTTTAACAGCCATTGGGGTTTGTATTTCTTTTACTTGTTTTTTAAAAGCTTGTGAAAGACTTGAAGTAAGCATTACTTATAGTGTTTTTGTAGGCATTGGCACTATAGGAGTGGTTTTAAATGAAATGTTTATTTTTAATGAGGCTGTTTCTATAATTAAACTTGTGCTTATAGCGATTTTACTTTTAAGCATTATAGCCCTTAAATGGGTAAGCAAGGAAGCTTAGTTATGGAATGGTTTTATTTGTTTTTAGCTACTGCTTGTGAAATTTTTGGTGTGGTGATCATGAAAGAACTTGTAAACACTAAAAACAAGCTTTACTTTTTAGCTTTGATAGTGTGTTTTGGATTTTCTTTTACTTTTTTAAGCTTAAGTATGCAAAATATCGCTATGAGCGTTGCTTATGCTATATGGACAGGAGCTGGAACCGCTGGTGGGGTAATGATAGGAGTGCTTTTTTATAAAGAAAGTAAAAGTTTTTTAAAACTTTTTTTAATCACTGTGATTATTGCTTGTACAGTAGGTTTAAAATTTCTTTCTTAAGGATTTTTTGTGCAAATTTATGTGAGTGGAATACATACTGATGTAGGAAAAACACATTTTAGTGCAGCTTTTTGTGCGAATTTTAACTATGATTATTTTAAACTCATTCAAGCAGGAACTCCAACAGATAGCGAGTTTATTGCAAAATTTAGCCCAAAAACAAAGATTTTTAAAGAAGGTATTTTTTTGCAAACTCCAGCTTCTCCTCATCTTGGAAAAATCAAAGAAAAGCTTGATTATAAAGCCTTAGATATCATTTTACCAAAAAGCAAAAACCTACTTATTGAGCTTGCGGGTGGGCTTTTTTCTCCTATGGATGAAAATTACACTATGATTGATTTTGTGAATATTTTCAAACACCCTACGATTTTGGTAGCAAAATACTATCTTGGAAGCATTAATCATATCTTGCTTAGCATTGAAGCTTTAAAGCAAAGAAATATCAACCTTTTAGCCCTTGTAATGATGGGTAAAAAAGATATCTTACAAGATGATTTTATAAAAAATTATGCAAAAATTCCTATAATCAATCTTGATTTTTTTGATGAAAATAGCATTTTAAATAAAGATTTTAAAGAGCAAATGCAAGAAATTTTACAACTTAAAATTCCTTAAAAATCTGCTCTAAACTCTCTAGTACATAAACGATTTGTTCTTTTGTGATGATGTAAGGAGGCATAAAATAAATCGTATTTGCTAAAGGTCTTAAAAGCAAACCTTTTTCTAAGGCTTTTTGAAATACAAAAAGTCCTACGCGTTTATACTTGGTGCTTAAAATATCAAAAGCACTGATCATCCCGCAAGTTCTAAAATTACCCAAAAAGTCAAATTTTTCAAGTCTTGAAAATTCTTTTTTGATAAACTCGCTTAAAATTTGATTTTTTACTAAAATATTTTCATCCTCAAAGATATCTAAAACCGCATTTGCTGCCGCGCAAGCTAAGGTATTTCCCGTATAGCTATGAGAATGTAAAAAAGCCTTTTGGCTTTCATAAGTATCATAAAAAGCATTATAAATTTCATCTCTTGTAAGCACTACAGAAAGTGGCATAAATCCACCCGTTATCCCTTTTGAAAGGCAGATAAAATCGGGGCTTTGTTTGCATTGATGTAAGGCAAACAAAGTTCCTGTGCGTCCAAAGCCCACTGCAATTTCATCAAAAATCACTTGCACTCCAAATTTATGGCAAAGCTTTATGGCCTCATCAATGAACCCTGCTTCATACATATGCATATTTCCCGCACATTGCACCAAAGGTTCAAGTATAAAAGCGCAAATTTCACTTGCATTTTTTTCTAAAATATCTTTTAAAATTTCAAGCTCTTGAGTGTAGTCTTTGCCTTGTGGCACAGGCGTGCTTAAACACTCTAAAAGTAAAGGCTTATAAGTATCTTTATAAAGTGCTACATCTCCTACACTTAAGGCTCCTAAGGTTTCACCATGATAAGAATTACTTAAAGATAAAAATTTACTTTTTTTCACTCCCTTATTTAAATGATAATGAAAGCTCATCTTAAGTGCTACTTCAATGGCACTTGAACCATTATCTGCGTAAAAACATTTGTTAAAATTCCTGCCTACTTTTTCGCAAAGTCTTGCAGAAAGCTTGATGATGGGCTCATGTGTAAAACCTGCTAAAATCACATGCTCTAGCTCATCAACTTGTTTTTTAATGGCATTTGCGATTTTTTCATTACAATGCCCAAAAAGATTTACCCACCACGAGCTCACACAGTCCATATAAGCCTTATCATCAAAATCATAAAGCCACACTCCTTTAGCTCTTTTTATAGGAATGAGTGGCAAATTTTCATGATCTTTCATTTGCGTACAAGGGTGCCAAATATGCTCTAAATCGAGTTTTTTTAAAATTTCATTTTGCATTATAACTTCTTTTTTAAATATATTTTGGCAAAATAATACTTTAAATTTCTGAATTTTAGGAAAAAAATGAGCCTTGAAAATATCTTAGAAGCCCTTGAAAAAAATCACAATCTTAGAAAACTTACAAGCCTCAAACATGAAGGAAATTTTGTTTTTAAAGAGGGTAAAAAGCTTTTAAATTTAGCGGGGAATGATTATTTAAATTTAAGCTCTTGCAAATCTTTAAAAGATGAATTTTTAGATAATGTCAAAGAACAAGACTTATTTTTTTCAAGCTCAAGTTCAAGGAGCTTGAGTGGAAATTTTACAATTTATGAGGAATTAGAAAGCTTTTTAAAATCCAAATTTAAAGAAAAAGAAATCTTACATTTTAACAGCGGTTATCATCTTAATATCTCTTGTATAGCTGCACTTGTGAGCATTCCAAATACACTTTTTTTAGTAGATAAATTCATCCATGCAAGTATGATTGATGGACTAAAACTTGGCGGAGCAAAATTTTTTCGCTTTCATCATAACGATATGAATCATTTAGAAAATTTAATTCAAAAACATTATGATCATTATGAAAATATCATCATTTTAAGCGAAGCATTATTTAGCATGGATGGTGATTTTTCTGATTTTAATACACTCATCGCCTTTAAAGAAAAATACCCTAAAATCAAACTTTATATCGATGAAGCGCACAGCGTGGGTTGCTTTGATGAGGAGGGCTTGGGACTTGTTAAAGCTTTAAATTTGGAAGAAAAGGTTGATTTTATAGTTTTTACCTTTGGCAAGGCTCTTGCTTCTATGGGTGCTTGCATGATTTGTAATAATCTTTATAAAAGCTTTTTTATCAACAAAGCTAGAGCTTTTATTTATTCTACAGCGCTGCCTCCTATCAATATAGCTTGGACAAAATTTATTTTTGAAAAAATGAGCGAGCTAAAAGAAAAAAGAGAAAAATTACAAATCATAGGCAACTTTTTTAAAAATCAACTCATAGAAAAAAATCATCAAATTTTAGGCGATGCTTACATCATCTCCTTGGTTTTGGGAGAAAATCAAAAGACTATAGAATTAGCAAAAAAACTTGAAACAAATGGCATTTTTGCACCCGCTATAAAAGAACCTACGGTGCCTAAAAATACAGCTAGAATTCGTTTTTCTTTGCATGCAGGACTTAGTAAAGAAGATTTAAAGAAAGTGATAGAACTTTTATGAAAATAAGCAATTTAATTCAAAATGAAAACTCACAAGAACTTATCTTAGTATTTGGCGGTTTTGCTTCACATCCTAGCCATTTTGCACATTTAAAAAGCGATAAAAATGTAGTTTTGGTTTATGATTATGAAAATTTAGACTTTAAATTTGATTTAAAGTCTTTTTCTAAAATCACTCTCATAGCTTTTTCTATGGGAGTTTGCGTAGCAAGTAGAGTTTTAAAAGATATAGAGTTTTCGCAAAAAATAGCTATCAATGGCACTCCTTTTGGCATAGATAAATTAAAAGGAATTCATCCTGCAATTTTTGCTAAGCAAATTAAAAAATTTGATCTCACGGCTTTTAAAAAATCTTTATTTAAAGAGCGCAAAAATGAAGCAAAAAACTTTATTTTTAAAGATGAAAAAGATTTAAAAACCGAGCTTGAAAAACTTTTCGAATTTACCTCAAAAGAGTGTAATGAAAACTTTATTTGGGACAAAATTTACTCAAGCAATAATGATGAAATTTTTCCTCAAAATGCTTTAAAAAACACTTTTTCAAAGCTTATTTTCCTAAATGAGCCACATTTTGCTTTTTTTCATTTTAAAACTTGGGATGAAATTTGAATTTTTTAAAAGCAAAAGATTATCAAAAACACGCAAAAGTGCAAGATTTAATGGGTTTAAAACTTTGTGAAATTTTAAAAAATTTAGAAATTTCGCATTTTAAAAAAATGTTTGAATTTGGTTGTGGTAGGGGCGAATTTAGCGACAAACTTTCAAAAATTATCACTTTTGATGAATATCTAAAAAATGATATTTTGGATTATCCTGACAATCTTAATGTGGAAATTTTTGATATGAATACCCTAGCTACACAGATTTTAAGCAAGCAAAAATTTGATCTTATCACTTCTAATGCGAGTTTGCAATGGCTTGATTTAAAGCAGGTTTTGCCCACACTAGCAAATATGTTAAATGAAAAAGGAATTTTACTTCTTTCTACTTTTGGAAAAATGAATTTAAAAGAGATCAAACAAAGCACAGGCTTGGGTTTAAAATATTTTAGCACAAAAGAACTTGAACAAATTTTTAAACCCTATTTTTCTGATATTAAAATCACTGAAGAAATTGTAAATTTGGAATTTCAAAACGCTTTAGAGGTTTTTAAGCATTTGAAATTAAGCGGGGTAAATTCTTTGGGATTTTATCGCTTAAACAAGCAATTCTTAAAAGAATTTGAAGAAAAATTCCAAAATAAACTCACTTATCATCCTATTTTTATTTTATGCAAAAAAGATACAAAATAAAATTTCTTATGTTATAATACAAAAAATCAAGATTATCTACAAAGGAAAGTGCAGTGAAAAAGCTTGTGTTAATTTTTATAGTGTTGTTTTTATCTTTAAATTTAAATGCACAAAATTTAAGTGTTTTCGTAGCTTCTTCAGCTTCAAAAGCTATGGAAGAAGTCAAAAATGAATTTTTAAAATCACACCCTAATGACAATATAGATCTTGTTTTTGGTGCTTCGGGAAAGTATTATCAACTTTTGAAACAAGGGAGAGAATTTGATCTATTTTTTTCAGCCGATACAAAATACGCGCAAGCAATTTATGAGGATCAAAACGCTTTAGATAAACCAAAAGTTTATGTTTTAGGTATCTTAGCCTTATATAGCTTAGATGAAAGCTTACTTGAAGGTGGGATAGAAAAGCTAAAAGATAAAGCAAATAAAATTCATCACCTAAGCCTTGCAAATCCAAAAGTTGCTCCTTATGGAGTAGCTGCTAAAGAAGCACTTGAAAATTTAAAATTAGACAAACTCTTTGAAGATAAAATTGTTTTAGGTGAAAATATCTCCGTGCCCGTTTTACATGTCGATAGCAATAATGCGGATTTGGGTATTGTGGCTTATTCTTTAGTATCTTCTATCAATCATCCTAAGGGCAAAGCTATTTTAATCGATCAAAAATACTTCACCCCTTTAAAACAAAGCTATGTCATCACAAGATACGCTAAAGATAAAAAATTAGCCTTTGAATTTAGCGATTTTATCAGCTCACAAAAAGCAAAAGAAATCTTTAAAAAATACGGATTTGACACACCTTGAATATCTTAAATGGCAAGATTATAGAGCTTTTAAATGAGGGTGAGATTGTCATCGTTAAGATCAGTATTAAAGAGCATATTTTTAAAGTTTTAATGCTTGATCTTCATTCTTTGCAAGATCTTAAAATAGGTACAAAAATTCAAGTGCTTTTTAAAGAACACGAACTTGGCTTTGCCTTGCCTCATTCTATTTTAAGTGTGGAAAATTCATTTCTAGCAAGGATTAAAAGTATTAAAAAGGGCAAAATTCTATATCATATCTTTTTTGATTTTGAGGGTGATGAAATTTCTAGCATTATCGCTAAAGAAAAAGCCTTAGAGCTTAAGCTCGAAGAAGGACAAGAATGGCTTTGCTTTGTCAAGGAAAACGATATCATTTTAAAGGCTATTTATGGATAATGATTTTTTACAAACCCTTTATCTTACCTTTAAACTTGCATTTATCACTACCTTTATACTCTTTTTCATCGGAGTATTTTTAGCCTATCTTTTAAGCTTTGTGAAATTTCCTTTTAAAAGCTTGGTGCAAACCTTTGTAGCTTTGCCCTTGGTTTTGCCTCCAAGTGTTTTGGGATTTTATTTACTCATAAGCTTTTCACAAAACAGCTTTTTAGGACAATTTTTAAAAGAATATTTTAACCTTTCTTTGGTTTTTAGCTTTGAAGGTTTAATATTTGCTTCTTTGATTTTTTCTCTGCCCTTTATGGTAAATCCTTTACAAAGTGCTTTTTCATCAATCAATCAAAACCTACTTGATGCTTCTTATGCTCTAGGAAAGGGTAAAATTTATACACTTTTTAGAGTGATTTTACCCAATTCTAAAGTAGGGATTTTTAGTGCTTGCGCGATGAGTTTTGCACACACCATTGGTGAATTTGGAGTGGTGATGATGATAGGTGGACACAAAAAAGGTGAAACTTTGGTCGCAAGTATTGCTATTTATGATGAGCTTGAAGTTTTAAACTATACCTTAGCACATCAATACGCTTTTACTTTATTTGCGATTTCTTTTGCCATACTCTTAAGTCTTTATTTTGTGAACAAAAAAATCGCTCTATAGGCCAATTTTATGATAAAAATCGATATAAAACTTCCCATTAACACAGCAAAAGGCAAGAAGCAACTAGAATTAAACACTTGCCTAAAAGCAAATGAAATCACTGCTATTTTTGGAGAAAGCGGTGCGGGAAAAACGACTCTACTTAAAATCATTGCAGGACTTATAAAACCTGAATTTGGGCGCATAGAAGTAGGAGATGAGCTTTGGCTTGATACCCAAAAAAATATCAATTTAGCCATACAAAAAAGAAAAATCGGCTTTGTTTTTCAAGATTATGCTCTTTTTCCAAATATGAGCGTAAAAGAAAACATTTCTTACGCTGCGACTTCAAAACAAAAAGTAGAAGAGCTTTTAAGCTTAATGAATTTAGAAAATTTAGCCAAAATTTATCCCAAAAATTTAAGCGGTGGACAAGCACAAAGAGTGGCTTTAGCAAGGGCTTTAGCGAGAGAACCGCAAATTTTACTTTTAGATGAGCCTTTGAGTGCATTAGACTTTAAAATGCGATCTTTTTTGCAAGATGAGCTTGTGAAAATTTTACAACATTTTAAAATCACTACTTTATTGGTAAGTCACGATTTGGCTGAAATTTACAAATTAAGTCATAGAATTTTAGAGCTTAGTGATGGAAAAATCATCAAAGATGCAAGAACAAATGAATTTTTTACCTCATCAAATTTAAGTGCGAAACTGCGTTTAAGTGCAACTTTGCTTGAGATTAAAAAAAGTGATATTTTGATGATTTTTACCCTACTTTTAAATCAAGATATCGTTAAAATCACACTTAGCGAAGAAGAATTTTTAAGAACTTATAAAAATGTAAAAATCGGCGATACGCTTTTACTATCCATAAAAGCCTTTAACCCTATCATCGTAGGAAAACTTGATAAATAAGAGCAAAAATTTAATTTTTTAATGAGTACTTTAAGTGTACGCAAATCATACAATTAAGTATTTTTGCATTTTACGAAATACTCACTAGCCATCATTTTTAACTTTTTTTTACAAGTTCATCTAAATATTTTTCTAAAATTTTTTCTCTTTTATATAAATCTTCAAATTTATCAATATCTAAATTTAGCGCGAAAGCCTTATATTTATTTTCATCTTTTAAATACACAAAACCTACAATCCAAGCAATTTTTTGCTCATCATTAAAACCTGTTTTTCCAAAAAGCTCTAAATTTTCCATATTTTTTAAATAAATCATTTCCTTAACACTATTCATTGCTTCTTGAGAAAAAGGTAAGCTATTTTGTGAAAGTCTAAAAAGCAAAATTGCTTGTTCTTTAGCGCTTATTTTTAGTGAGTTGTCAAGCCAAAAAGTATCGATCTTGGAAATTTTAGCATTACCATAATGAAGCTTGTTTAAATATTCTTGCATAGTTTTGATACCAATTCTTCTTGTCACTTCTTTAAAAGCAAGAACATTAGAATATTTTATAGCTGAACTTAAATTCATATCTTGCGCCCAAGAAGATAAAAATACTTTTTCACCTCTATAGTGATAAAAAATTTCTTTTTTAGTTTTTATCACACCACTATCAAGTGCAATTAGAGCATTAAAAATTTTAAAAGTGGAAGCGGGAGAGAAAGTCTCCATAGCCCTTGAAAAGTCGTTACTCGCCCAAGTTTTTCCATCATAAAAAACAAAAGTGCCGCTTGCATTATACTCTTTAAACCAATTATTTAATATCTTATCTTGCCCAAACACTAAATTTAAGAAAAGTAAAAATAAAGTTATTTTTTTCATAAAATATCTTTCTATTTAAATAATTTTAAACAAAATACTTTTTAAAGCTTTATTTTCTTTAAATATCCTTTAACATGAACTGAAATTTTCTAAAATTGCAACCATTAAAGCAATCCATCGATTAAATATAACTTACTTTATCATTCATTTACTATTTATGAAAAATTATATGCTAGTTTTTTGCTTATTATTTTATAGCTAAACGAGGTATTTTAAATGAGAAAAAGTATTCTTAGTTTTTTGGAAAAAAAAGGTAAAAATGAAAAAATAACCATGGTAAGTGCCTATGACTACCATAGTGCAAAAATTCTAGATAATTGCGATATAGATATCATATTGGTTGGAGATTCATTAGCTATGACAGTGCTTGGCATGCAAGATACTTTAAGTGTGACCATGGATGAAATGTTGATCTTTACCAAAGCTGTTTCTCGCGGAGCTAAAAAGTCTTTCGTACTTGCGGATATGCCTTTCATGTCTTATCAAAGCTCGGATCGTGACGCTATCTTAAATGCCTCAAGATTTATCAAAGAAAGCCATGCAAATGGGGTAAAAGTGGAAGGGGGTATAGAAATCGCAAGCAAGATTAAATTAATTTCCCAATCAGGAATACCCGTCGTTGCTCACCTAGGACTAACCCCACAAGCTGTAAATATGCTAGGTGGATATAGAGTTCAAGGTAAAGATTTACAATCGGCTCAAAAAATCATAGATGATGCAAAAGCTGTGCAAGATGCGGGTGCTTGTATGTTGGTTTTAGAATGCGTACCTGTAAAATTAGCACAAAAAATAAGCTCTATTTTAGAAATTCCAACAATCGGCATAGGTTCAGGTAAATACTGCGATGGACAAGTTTTAGTTTATCATGATCTTTTAGGTTTAAATAAAGATTTTAAAGCAAAATTTGTAAAGCATTTTGATAAAATTGACCCTCAAGTAGGAGTTGAAAAATATAGAGATGAAGTTAAAAGCGGTATTTTTCCTTCCGAAGAGCACAGCTTTGATTATTTAGATGATGAATTATTAGATAAATTATACTAAGGATACAAATATGGAAGTCATTACTTCTATCAAAGAAGCAAAACAAACTGTAAAAAATTGGAAATCACATAACCTTAGCATAGGCTATGTTCCAACCATGGGCTTTTTACACGATGGGCATTTAAGTTTAGTCAAAAATGCCAAAACACAAGATAAAGTCATAGTAAGTATCTTTGTAAATCCTATGCAATTTGGCCCTAACGAAGATTTTTCTAGTTATCCAAGAGATTTAGAACGCGACATTAAAATGTGTCAAGATAATGGCGTTGATATGGTTTTTATCCCCGATGCAGCTCAAATGTATCTTAAGAATTTTAGCACCTATGTGGATATGAACACGATCACGGATAAGCTTTGTGGAGCTAAAAGACTGGGGCATTTTAGAGGCGTTTGCACAGTTTTGGCTAAATTTTTTAATATCCTAAACCCTGATATAGTCTATATGGGGCAAAAAGACGCGCAGCAATGCGTAGTCGTTAGACATATGGTTGATGATTTAAATTTTGATTTAAAAATTCAAATTTGTCCTATCATTAGAGAAGAAGATGGCTTAGCTAAAAGCTCTAGAAATGTATATCTTAGCGAAGAAGAAAGAAAAGCGTCACTAGCTATATCTCAAAGCATTTTTTTAGCTGAAAAATTAGTCCAAGAAGGAGAAAAAGATACTTCCAAAATTATCCAAGCTATGAAAGATATTTTAGAAAAAGAAAAATTAATCAAAATCGATTATATAGAATTAGTTGATTTTAACACTATGGAAAATATTAAAAATATCGCCGATAATGTTTTAGGAGCAGTGGCTGCTTTTGTTGGAAAAACAAGACTCATTGATAATTTTTTAGTACAAGGATTAAAATGAACATTACTTTACTCAAATCAAAAATACACCGTGCAAACGTAACAGAAGCTAGGCTTGATTATGTAGGAAGCATAAGCATAGATGAAAAATTATTGCAAGCGAGTGGAATTTTAGAATACGAAAAAGTTCAAGTAGTCAATGTCAATAATGGCGCTAGATTTGAAACCTACACCATCGCTACGCAAGAAGAAGGGGTTGTATGCTTAAATGGCGCTGCGGCTCGTCTTGCTGAAGTAGGAGATAAAGTGATCATTATGTCTTATGCTGATTTTAACGAAGAAGAAGCAAAAACATTTAAACCAAAAGTTGTCTTTGTAGATGAAAATAACACTGCTACAAAAATAACAAATTATGAAAAACACGGAGCTATTTTCTAATATCTAACTATTTTTGTAATTTTTTCTATCTTAGATAAATTCATTTATCTAAGATAAATATTTAAATTTCAATCTTATCTAGCAAGAACTTTTCTTAATGCTAAACTTGCTAAAGCTAAACCAAAAGATGCAGTCACACCCATGAAAGATCCAAGATCTTTACAATGCGCTTCCTCATCTGAAAAAACCACATCAAAATTTCCTTTAAAACCTGATTTTCTAAGCTCGTAACGAAATTTTTTTGCTAAAGCATCTCCGTGGGTTTTAAATATACTTGTAGTTTTTATACGCGTAGGATCAAGCTTTCTAGCCCCACCTGTAGAAGAGATAAAAATTTGACGCTTAAAATCGATCAAATTGGCAAGTGCTACTTTTGCAGGGATATCATCAATTGCATCGATGATTAAATCAAATTCACTTAAATCAAAATTTGCTAAAAATTCATTGTCTATTTTACTTACTATACCCTTAGCATTGTAAATTCTAGCAAAAACCTTAGCTTTTTCTTCGCCTAAATTTTCACTATGAATTTGGCGGTTTTGATTGGTGATTTCAAATTTATCCGCATCGATTAAAGTAAGATTTTGAAAACCGCTACGATAAAGCGCATCAACGCAAATTCCACCCACTCCACCAAGTCCGCAAACCAAAACTTTTGTTTGTGAAATTTTTTGAAATTTTTCTTCTCCAACTAGCCATTTTATACGTGTAAATCTATCATTCATCATTTGCCTTTAACCATTTTTTAACTTTTTTCATTCTTTCATAAGCTGTAAGATCCAGCATTATAGGCGTTATTGTAGCGTAGCCTTTTTTAAGTAAGGCAATATCGCTATTTTTCTCATCTTCAAAGTCTAAATTCGCCGCTGCAAGCCAATAGTACTCTACTCCTCTCGGATTGACATTTGAATGGGCTTCAAAATTATAAACCCTTTTGCCTGCTTTACAAATTTTAATGCCTTTGATTTTTGATTTTGCAGGAAAATTGATATTTAAAAATTCTTTTTTTTCCAAAGGAAAACCTTTATCAAAAATATTTTGAATGATTTTTTTAGTAATTTGTAAAGCATTTTTATAGTCTAGTTCTTTTTCGCTTTTTTTATAAAATTGAGAAAGAGCGATAGCAGGAATTCCTTGTAAAACCGCCTCCATAGCTCCTGCGCAAGTTCCTGAGTAGGTAATATCCTCGCCTACATTAGCACCTTTATTAATCCCACTTATTACAAGATCAGGTAAACGCTTTTTGTATAAAGCATGCAAAGCAAGATAAACACAATCTGCTGGAGTGCCATCATCAAGTTTGTAAAATCTTTTTCCCACTTTAACAAAACGCAAAGGTTTGGTTAGGGTTATAGAGTGCGAACAAGCTGATTTTTCACTAGCAGGAGCTACTATGGTGATCTTGGCTTTAAATTCTTTTGTTAACATCTTAATAAGTTTTTTAAGTCCTTCGCTTTCATAACCATCGTCATTAGTGATAAGAATTTCTTTCATTGTCTTCCTTGCAAAAGATAAAAATCTGGATTTTAACATATTTTTTTAAAGCTTCATAGTATAAAATTTTAATTTTTAAATTATATAAATTTCGTATTATTTTTAATTATTTTTTTATTTTATATCGATTAACATTATTTAAACTATAAAAATATAAAGTTAGTAAGGATGGTTTAAATATGTTTGATTTTTTCAAACCTAAGGCAAAAGCTATTAAATTTTCTCTTTAGGAAATTTTACCTAGATATTACAAAATGAGAAATTGGAGTTTAAGTGGGGTTTTTATAGGATATATGGGATATTATCTTGTGCGAAATAATATCACTCTTTCAACTCCATTTATACAAAATCAACTTAATCTCAGTAAATCAGACATCGGAACAATCACAGGCTCAATGCTTATAGCTTACGGGATTAGCAAGGGTGCAATGAGCGTTATAAGCGACAAAGCTGGTCCTAAAAAATACATGGCTTTAGGTCTTATTTTATGTGCTCTTGTAAATGTTTTACTTGGTTTTTCAAATTCTTTTTACGCTTATGTAGGTTTTGTTATCGCGCTTGGGGTTTTTCAAGGTATGGGGGTAGGTCCTTCTTTTATCACTCTTGCAAACTGGTATCCTAAAAAAGAGCGGGGAATTTACACGGCCGTTTGGAATATCTCACATAATATAGGAGGCGGGATAGTTGCTCCTATAGTTTCGCTTTCAGGTTTTGCTTTAGCAGCATTATTGGGTGTGAGTATGGCAAATTTTAACGAAACATATTGGCACATGAATCATTTTTATACTCCTGCTGCTTGTGCAGTTATCATTAGTCTTTATGCGCTTTATGCAGTTAAAGGAAATCCTAAAAATGAAGGTTTGGTTGATATTACTGAAATCAATGAAATGCGAGGGATTAAAACAGAAGAAATCAAAACTATAGAAACTCCAAATTTAAGCAGTTTTGAAATTTTTTATCATTATGTACTTAAAAACAAAAATGCTTGGTATGTCGCTTGGATGGATACTTTTGTTTATATGGTGCGTTTTGGGCTTATTTCTTGGCTTCCTATTTACTTGCTAGAAACAAAAGGCTTTAATAAAGAACAAATAGGTATTGCCTTTTGGCTTTTTGAATGGGCTGCTATACCTTCTACTTTACTTGCAGGATATATTTCAGATAAAATTTTTAAAGGCTATAGAATGCCTCCTGCTATAGGCGCCATGGTGATTATTTTCTTTATGATTATTGGATATTTTACTTCAAATAATCTTTATATGGTTATTTTCTTTGCAGCTATGGCGGGGTGTTTAGTCTATATACCACAATTTTTAGCAAGTATGCAAACTATGGAAGTCGTTCCTGCTTTTGCAGTAGGATCTTGTGTAGGACTTCATGGCTTTATGAGTTATGTAGTCGGCGCTTCGCTTGGAACAAAAGCATAGGTTGGGCTGTGGATTACTATGGTAGTTGGAATGCTGGTCTTATCATGCTCCTTAGTGCTTGTATTCTTTGTATACTTTGTTCTACTTTATGTCATTTTAGCACTAAAAAGAAGCATCAATAACAATTTTAACTTTTGCTTGCAAAAATACCAAGCAAAAGTTAGATTTTAATAATATTTTTGTTACATTATAACTATTTATTAACATATAATTTCTAAAATCTTACCTTCAATCAATAAAAATTTATCATAAAAGGAAATACTATGAAAAAAATTATTACTTTATTTGGTGCATGTGCCTTAGCTTTTAGTATGGCAAATGCAGATGTAAACCTTTACGGACCAGGTGGCCCACACACGGCCTTAAAAGATATAGCAAACAAATATAGCGAAAAAACAGGCGTTAAAGTAAATGTAAATTTTGGCCCTCAAGCGACTTGGTTTGAAAAGGCTAAAAAAGATGCAGATATTTTATTTGGCGCTTCAGATCAATCGGCTTTAGCTATAGCGAGTGATTTTGGAAAAGATTTTAATGTGAGTAAAATCAAGCCTTTATATTTTAGAGAAGCCATCATACTTACTCAAAAAGGCAATCCTTTAAAAATCAAAGGTTTAAAAGATTTGGCTAATAAAAAAGTAAGAATCGTTGTGCCTGAAGGTGCTGGAAAGAGCAATACTTCTGGAACTGGAGTTTGGGAAGATATGATAGGTAGAACTCAAGATATAAAAACCATACAAAATTTTAGAAACAATATCGTGGCCTTTGTTCCAAATAGTGGAAGTGCAAGAAAGCTTTTCGCACAAGATCAAGCCGATGCTTGGATCACTTGGATTGACTGGTCAAAAAGCAATCCTGATATAGGAACTGCCGTAGCTATAGAAAAAGATTTGGTTGTTTATAGAACTTTTAATGTGGTAGCTAAAGAAGGTGCGAGCAAAGAAACACAAGATTTTATTGCTTATTTAAGTTCTAAGGAAGCTAAAGAAATTTTTAAAAAATACGGCTGGAGAGAATAAATCTTCATACACGCTTTTTAGCGTGTATTCTTCCATAACTTCTTTTAATTAAGCCAAAATAAGATAAAATGTTTAAAATATTGATAAGGAAATTTTTTGAAAACCTTTTTAGTTTGTGCTTTAGAACCTTCAGCAAATTTGCATTTAAAAGAAGTTTTAAAAGCTTATAAAAAAGATTTTGGTGAATTTGAACTTCATGGGATTTATGATGAGAGTTTATGTAAGGAATTTGATTTAAATTCTAAACCACTTTATAGCTCACATGAATTTAGTGCTATGGGTTTTATAGAAGTTTTACCTTTGATTTTCAAAGCAAAAAAAGCGATCAAAGAATTAGTGAATCTAACTTTAAGCCAAACAATGGACGCAGTTTTATGTATCGATTCTCCCGCTTTTAATATCCCTTTTGCCAAGGCTTTAAAAAAAGCAGGCAGTAAAATTCCACGCATTTATTATATCTTGCCTCAAGTTTGGGCGTGGAAAAAAGGTCGCATACCTATCATAGAAAGTCATTTTGATATTTTAGCTTCTATTTTGCCCTTTGATAATCAATTTTTTAACAAAAGCACCTATATAGGCCATCCGCTTTTAGATGAGATAAAAGAATTTAAAAATCAAGAAGATATTAATCATACATTTTCAAAAAAAGATGATGAAAAAACTATAGCCTTTTTACCAGGTTCAAGGCGTAGTGAAATTAGGCGTTTAATGCCTATTTTTAAAGAACTTTCTCAAAAATTTAAGGGTGAAAAAATTCTTTGCGTTCCCTCATTTAATCTTGAAAAATTAGAAGTTTATGGTGATATTAGCGAATTTAAGATAGAAAGTAACACTCCAAAAGTGCTTAAAAAAGCTGATTTTGCCTTTATTTGTAGTGGAACAGCTACTTTAGAAGCAGCTTTAGTGGGAACTCCTTTTGTTCTTGCTTATAAGGCAAAGGCTATCGATATTTTTATCGCAAAACTTTTTGTAAAATTAAAACATATAGGACTTGCAAATATTTTTTGTGATTTCGCTGGAAAAGAAGCTTTAAATCCTGAATTTTTACAAGATAAAGTCAATGTTTTAAATTTATATGAAGCTTACAATAAATATGATTATAAGGCATTTTTTGCTAAAGTTGATTTTTTAAAAGAATATTTACAATTTGGAAGTGCTAAAAATTTAGCAAAAATCCTAAACGAAATATAAAAGGATAAATCATGCAAAAAGAACCAATGAGTCAATTTGGCTATGATAAGTTAGCCGCAGAATTAAAAGATTTAAAAGACAATCAACGCCCTGCCGTTGTAATAGAAATCGATACAGCAAGAAGTCATGGGGATTTGAAAGAAAATGCTGAATACCATGCTGCAAGAGAAAAGCAAGCTTTGATAGAAAGTCGTATTGCAGAGCTTAGTGACTTGCTAGCAAGAGCTCAAGTGATCGATCCTTCAAGCTATGAGCACGATAGTGTGAAATTTGGTTCAAGTGTTGTGATCATGGATTTGGATACAGAAAAAGAAAGCAAATATACTCTAGTAGGAATTTGCGAAGGAAATTTAGATAAGGGTTATATTTCCATCGCATCTCCAATAGCAAAAGCTATGCTTGGAAAAAAAGAAGGAGATGATTTTAAAGTGCGTTTGCCAAAAGGTGAAAGTGAATTTGAAATCCTTTCTATAAATTATGAGCCTTTGAAATTTTAAGGATAAAAAATTTTACTACAAAATGGAGCGATTTTAATCGCAGATGCTCATGAAAATGAACAAAGAAAGGGATTTTGGGAATTTTTACAAGCCTTAAAAAAAGGTAAAATTTCCACCCCTCAACTCATACTTATGGGTGATATTTTCGATTTGCTTATAGGCGAAATCTCTGCTACACATGAATTTGCTAAACCTTACATAGAACTTTTAGAAGAATTGGCCTTAAAAATTGAAATTATCTACTTAGAAGGCAATCATGATTTTAATCTTTCTTGTTTTTTTAAAAGGGTAAAAATTTTTAACTTACAAGAGCAGCCCATAAAGCTTAATTTGCATACAAGTAAAGGTAATAATCTTGTTTTAAATAATGCTTTTATAAAATTAGCTCACGGAGATATTTTTTTACCACCTCTTTTACAATTTACTCTGAAAACATTAAGAAATCATTATTTGCTTGTATTTTTGAATTTTTTAAATATTATTACTCGTAATTTTATTTCAAATAAAATTCTTCAAAATCAAAACAAAAAAAACCTTTTTTATCAAATAAAAGATTTTGAAAATTTAGCGAAAAAAAGATATGAAAAATATGAAAATTTAGGATTTTGGGTATGTGAAGGACACTATCATCAAAATCATCAAATCAACAAAGAAAACATTAAATATCTTAACTTAGCTAGTTTTGCATATAAGAGAAGTTTTTTTGTAGTAGAATATCAGCAAGAAATCAAATTTCGAGAACAGAAATTGAGGGGTCAAAATGTTTGATGAAAATATCGTGAAAACGGGTTCAAATGAAATGGAGCTTGTCGATTTCCGTATCTTTAAGCAAGGGCACGATAAAGTCTATGAAGGAATTTATGGTGTAAATGTTTCTAAGGTAAGAGAGATTATAAAAATCCCAAGCCTTACAGAACTTCCAGGCGTACCTGATTACATCGAAGGTATCTTTGATCTTCGTGGAGTGGTTATACCTGTAGTCAATCTTGCCAAATGGATGCAAATCACTGAGCCAGAAAGCACTATGCTAAAACCTAGAGTTATTATTACTGAATTTAGCAATATTCTTATTGGTTTTATAGTTCACGAAGCAAAAAGAATTCGTAGAATAAACTGGAAAGATATAGAACCAGCAACTTTTTCTACAGGATCAGGTGCTTTAGATAAAGGTAAAATTACAGGTGTAACACGCATTGAAAATGATGAAGTGTTGCTAATTTTAGATCTTGAAAGTGTTGTTGAAGATTTAGGAATTTACGCTCCAAAAACAGATATAGATTTTGGAAAAATAGAAAAATTTACTGGAACAGCACTTATACTTGATGACAGCATGACTGCTAGAAAACGCGTCAAAGAAATGATGCAACAGATGGGCTTTCAAGTTGTTGAAGCTAAGGACGGCGTAGAGGGCATAAACAAATTAGAAGAATTAAGCCAAATTTATGGTGAAAGTTTAAACGATACTTTAAAAATTATAGTAAGCGATGTCGAAATGCCACAAATGGATGGTTTCCACTTTGCTGCACGCATTAAAGAAGATCCAAGATTTAAAGATATTCCTATAGTCTTTAACTCATCTTTATCAAATGAATTTATGAATGAGAAAGGTGTTCAAGAAGCTGGTGGAGAAGGCTATCTTGTCAAATTTAACGCTAGCGATTTCTTCAATGAAATTGCAAAGGTTATTAAAAAACATCAATCTCAAGAACAGGGGTAAAATATGGAAGATATGCAAGAAATACTTGAAGACTTTTTGGTTGAAGCTTTTGAGCTTGTTGAGCAAATCGACCATGATTTAGTAGAGCTTGAATCAAATCCAGAAGATTTAGAATTATTAAATAGAATTTTCCGTGTTGCACATACGGTTAAAGGATCATCAAGCTTCTTAAATTTTGATGTTTTAACAAAGTTAACTCACCACATGGAGGATGTTTTAAACAAAGCAAGACATGGCGAGTTAAAAATAACTCCAGATATCATGGATGTGGTTTTAGAGTCTATTGATAGAATGAAAACTTTACTTAATTCCATTCGTGATAATGGCAACGATACTGCTATTGGTATGGATATAGAACCAATTTGCGCAAGATTAACAGCTATTTCAGAGGGAGAGTCTCCTGTTGTGGCAACAGATTCAAATGAAAAATCTACTCCACAAGCAGAACTAGAAGCACCAAAACAAGAAATAGCTACTCCAGAACCTGAAGTAGATGTTAATCAATTAAGTGATTCTGAAGTTGAAGCTGAAATAGAAAGACTTTTAAAAGTTAGAAAAGCTGAAGATCAAGCTCGTCGCGCACAAAAGAAACAAACAACAAATGCGGCACCTAAACCGACTAACAATACAGCAAATAAACCTACGGAAAGTGGAGAGAAAAAAGTTCCTGCTTCAGGTAGTAATGCTAGCAGTATGGATCAAACCATACGCGTGGAGGTAAAAAGATTAGATCACTTAATGAATCTAATTGGGGAGCTTGTTTTAGGCAAAAACCGTTTGCTTAAAATTTACGATGATGTTGAAGAGCGTTATGAAGGAGAAAAATTCCTTGAAGAACTTAATCAGGTTGTAAGTCAATTAAGTATTATTACAACTGATGTTCAGCTTGCTGTGATGAAAACAAGAATGCAACCTATAGCAAAAGTTTTCAATAAATTCCCAAGAGTTGTTCGTGATTTAAGTCGTGAATTAGGAAAGCAAATAG
This sequence comes from Campylobacter sp. BCW_6461, assembly GCF_001762735.1. Lineage (NCBI taxonomy): Bacteria > Pseudomonadati > Campylobacterota > Epsilonproteobacteria > Campylobacterales > Campylobacteraceae > Campylobacter > Campylobacter sp. BCW_6461. The sequence goes on from NZ_MJXJ01000024.1 coordinate 139,415, forward strand.
AACTTGAAATTACAGGTGAAGAAACTGAACTTGATAAATCTATCGTAGAGGAAATTGGCGATCCTATCATGCATATGATTAGAAATTCATGTGATCATGGTGTTGAGGATCCAGCAACTCGTGCAGCGAATGGAAAACCTGAAAAAGGTATAGTCCAACTTAAAGCTTATAATGAGGGCAATCACATCGTTGTAGAAATTACAGATGACGGTAAAGGACTTGATCCAAATGGCTTAAAAGCAAAAGCTATAGAGAAAAATTTGATTACCGAAAGAGAAGCAGATCAAATGACAGACAAAGAAGCTTTTGCTTTGATTTTCAAGCCTGGTTTTTCAACTGCGGCTAAAGTAACAAATGTTTCAGGTCGTGGCGTAGGAATGGATGTTGTTAAAACCAACATCGAAAAACTTAATGGGGTAATTGAAATTGATAGTGAGTTAGGTAAAGGAAGTTCATTTAAACTTAAAATTCCTCTTACCTTGGCAATCATTCAATCTTTACTTGTAGGAACTCAAGAGGAATTCTATGCAATTCCACTTGCAAGCGTTCTTGAAACAGTTAGAGTGCCAATTGATGATATCTATACTATCGAAGGTAAAAATGTATTACGCTTAAGAGATGAAGTGCTTTCTCTTGTGAGACTTTCAGATGTATTTGGAGTTAAACAAGTCCTTGAAAGCGGTGATCAAACTTATGTCGTTGTTATAGGGGTAGCAGAAAGCAAGCTTGGTATTATAGTAGATACTCTTGTAGGACAAGAAGAAATAGTTATTAAATCCATGGGTGATTATTTACAAAATATCCAAGGTATAGCAGGAGCTACAATCCGTGGTGATGGTAGGGTGACATTAATCATTGATGTAGGCGCTATGATGGATATGGCCAAAGAAATTAAAGTTGATATTAAAGCGCAATTAGAATCAAGTGCGAAAAAACCTAAAGAACAACCAAGTGATTATAAAGTCTTAATTGTAGATGATTCTAAAATGGATAGAACTTTAATGCAAAAAGCTTTAGAACCGCTAGGAGTTAGTTTAATCGAAGCAACAAATGGTGTTGAAGCATTGAATATTATAAAATCTGGCGAACATGATATTGATGCAATGCTTATAGATATCGAAATGCCAAGAATGGATGGATACACCTTAGCTGGTGAAATTAGAAAGTATTCTAAATATCGCAACTTACCATTGATAGCAGTTACTTCAAGAACAAGTAAAACTGACCGTTTAAGAGGTGTTGAAGTGGGTATGACTGAATATATCACTAAACCTTATTCTCCAGAATACTTGGAAAATGTGGTTAGAAAAAATTTGAAACTAGGATAAGAATATGAGTAATGAAAAATTAGAGCAAATTTTGCAAAAACAGCAAACTCAGATGGCTGGTCCTGATGTCGATCAAAGAGAAGATGATATCATCCAACTTGTTGGCTTTGTAGTTGGAGATGAGGAATATGCGATTCCAATTCTTAATATACAAGAAATCATCAAACCTATAGAATATACTAGAGTTCCTAGTGTACCTGATTATGTTCTAGGGGTTTTTAATATGCGTGGTAATGTTATGCCGCTCATTGATCTAGCTCAACGCTTTCATTTAGGAAGTTCTAAAATGACACCTCAAACAAGATATATTGTTTTAAGAGGTGAGACAAATGGAACTGGAGTTGGAGGAAATGCTGGTTTTGTTATAGATAGATTAACTGAAGCAATTAAAATTCACAGAAACAGAATCGATCCACCACCTGAAACTTTAGTTAAAGACAAAGGTATGATTTATGGTATAGGAAAAAGAGATGAAAATATCTTAACTATACTCAAAGTAGAAGCTTTGCTTAAGCGCGAATTTTAATGATTAAACTTTGTGTTTTTGACTTTGATGCTACTTTAATGGATGGTGAAACCATCGATATTTTAGCTACAGCGCATGGCAAGGGTAATCAAACAAGCGAAATTACCCGCCATGCTATGACTGGAGAACTTGATTTTTTCGAAAGTCTTCAAAAACGAGTAAGCTTTTTAAAAGGTATGTCTTATAAAAAAGTTTTAGAATTAAGTAGCACACTTCCACTAATGCGTGGAGCACATGAACTTATCCAATATTTAAAATCTAAAAATATACAAATTGTTATTTTTAGCGGTGGTTTTCATGAAGGCATAAATCCTGCTATGCAAAAACTTGGAATTAACCTCGGTTTTGCAAATTATCTGCATCATAAAAATGACATTTTAACAGGGCTAGTTGGTGGGGAAATGATGTTTTCAAATTCAAAAGGCTTAATGCTACAACGATTAAAAAGCTTTTTAAATTTGAAAACAGATGAAGTGATGTGTGTTGGCGATGGGGCAAATGATTTGGCAATGTTTAACGAAAGTGGATTAAAGATTGCATTTTGTGCTAAAGAAATTTTACGTTCTCAAGCTGATATTTGCATAGATATAAAAGACTTAAAAGAAATAATAAAGGTAATATAATGAAAAATTTTTCTCTTTGGTGTGATTTTATAGAAAATAGTTTTTTAGATAATGAATTTTTAAATTTATTATCACATGGAATTAATGGCGCTACTTCAAATCCTGCTATTTTTAAAAATGCTATTTTAAATTCTCCAATTTATAAAGATAAAATTCTTAAATTAAAAGAAAAAAAAACAAAAGATATTTATGAAGAATTAGCAATTTCTGATATTCAAAAAGCAGCTGATAAATTAGCTCCTCTTTTTTATCAAAAAAATGATGGATTTATAAGTATTGAAATAGATCCAAGACTTCATGATAACACAACTCTTAGTTTAGGTGAAGCTAAAAGACTTTATAGTGCTATTGGCAAAGAAAATATAATGATTAAAATTCCAGCTACAAAAGCTTCTTATGAAGTAATGTATGAACTTATGAAAAATGGTATTAGCGTCAATGCTACCTTAATTTTTTCTCTTGAACAAAGTCAAAAATGTTTTGAAGCTTTAAATGCAGGTTTAGTCGAATTTAGAAAAAACAATATAGCCTTAAAAGAACAAAACACTAGAACACCACAAGCTGTTATAAGTATTTTTGTAAGTCGTTTTGATAGACTTTTAAATCCTAAGGCTAAGGAGCAAAATCGTATTGGAATTTTAAATGCAAATTTAGCTTATAACAATATCTACTCAAAAAATGAACCTAATATTCGCGCCTTGTTTGCAAGCACCGGAGTTAAAGGAGATGATCTGCCAAAAGACTATTATATCAAAGAACTTCTTTTTGAGAATTCTGTTAATACTGCTCCTCTTGATGCAATAGAGGCATTTAAAGGAAAAATGCATTTTAAAAAACCTTTAATGAATTTTGAAATTTATACAGAACTTAATCAAATCATTTCTCAAAGTGAACGAGAAAAAGCTTGCAATGATTTATTAAGTGATGGCCTAGAGCAATTTTGTATTGCTTTTGAAGATATTTTAAAAGCTCTTTAATTAACGTATTTTTATCATTTTATTCTTTGAAAGTTTTAATATTTTTGATGGGATATTTTCGAAAAATTTCTCATCAAGTATTATATCGGCAACACTTCTAGCCCATTCTTCATCAAATTCTTTTCCATGCTTGTTTGCCGAAGATGAATAAAAATAGCCATTTTTACTTAAAAAATTCGCATGTTTACACTCTTTCACAATACGAATGGCCTGATTATTGGGATAAATAAAAGTTGTTTTTTTAGAACGACGTACTAAATTTTTAAAAGATTTTGGAATTCTTGCTAAACTTTTTAACTCGCAAAATTTCGCAGAAGTGATTAAGCAAGGCTGATTTTTATCTCTACCTTTTAAAGCATTAATCTCTTCTAAATTTTTACTTAAAAATCCTACCGTAGTATCTGTTTGAGCTAAATAAATCAAGATTTAAGCCACTCTTGCAAACTCTTTACATCTAGGCAAGATTTACTCTGTATAGCTTTAATCGATTTTGCACCTGCTAAAGCTGATCGTAAATTTGTAAAATAAGGTATTTTAAAACGAATAATATTTTCACGAATTTTTTTCGTATCGCCTTTAAAACTGTGACTATCGCTTGTATTGATAACTAAGTGAATTTCCCCATTTTTCAATTTATCTTCAACATTGGGGCGTCCTTCTGAAATTTTATGTACAAGTTCGCACTCAAAACCGCTTTCTAAAATTTCCTTGCAAGTTCCCCCTGTTGCCATAAGCTTAAAGCCAAGCTTTACATATTCTGCAGCGATTTTTTTGGTATATTTTTTATCCTTATCTTTTAAGGAGATAAATACCACGCCTTGCTCTGGAAGATGATTAAACGATGCAATTTGACTTTTCGCATAAGAATTTGCAAAATCCTTGCTTATACCCATAACTTCACCCGTTGAACGCATTTCAGGACCTAATTCTAAATCACTTCCACTAAGTTTTGCAAATGGAAATACTGCTTCTTTCACGCTCATATATTTTGGAGTTTTAGGGCGTAAAATTTTAGTATCAAAATTAACCACTTTAAAAGTATCATAAAATTTTAAAGCTTCTTTTAAATTTCCTTGCCACATCACACGCGTTGCCACTTTTGCTAAAGGAATACCCATAGCTTTACTAACAAAAGGTACGGTACGACTAGCTCTAGGATTTACCTCTATCATATAAAGCTCATTATTATGTAAAGCAAATTGTATATTTAAAAGCCCTACAACTCCCAAATTTAAAGCAATATCTGCGGTTTTTTGTGCAATAAATTCTTGCATTTTTTCATCGATATTGCAAGGCGGCAAAGAACAAGCACTGTCACCTGAATGAATTCCTGCTTCTTCTATGTGCTCCATAATTCCTGCAACATAAACATCTTTGCCATCACAAATCGCATCAACATCAATTTCTGTAGCATTGTCTAAAAACTGATCGATCAAAACAGGGCTTTTATCGCTTACATCCACAGCTTCTTGTATATAGAGTCTCAGTTCAGCCTCATCATTTACCACGCGCATCGCACGCCCACCTAAAACATAACTTGGTCTTACAAGCACAGGATACCCTATATCACTAGCCTTAAGAACCGCTTCTTCTACGCTTGTTGCAGTAGAATTTTTTGGCTGATTGATACCTAGCTTTGTAATAAATTCGGCAAATTTCTTTCTATCTTCTGCCATATCAATTACTCTTGAGCTAGTACCTATAATCTTAGCTCCAAAAGCACTTAAACGCTTAGCAAATTTCAAAGGAGTTTGTCCACCAAAATGCACAATCACTCCATCAGGTTTTTCACGCTCAATCACCGCTCTTAAATGTTCGAAATCAATAGGCTCAAAATACAAAATATCACTTGTATCATAGTCAGTCGAAACGGTTTCAGGATTACAATTATACATAATAGTTTTAATACCCATATCTTTAAGCGCAAAAGAAGCATGTACGCAAGCATAGTCAAATTCTATACCTTGTCCTATGCGGTTTGGCCCCCCACCTATAATCATCACTTTTTTTTCTTTTTTATCCTTAGTATCGTTTTTACTTTGAGTGAGTTCGCTTACATTGATACTTGAATAAAGATAAGGAGTTAAAGCTTCAAATTCACCCGCACAAGTATCCACTTCACTAAATTCTGCGATGATTTTTTGCTTCATTCTTGCATAATAAATATCATTTTGGCTTAATTCTAAATTATCTTTCAAATTTACAAGCAAAGCTATCATTTTGTCTGAAAAGCCCATAGTTTTTGCTTTTCTCAAAAGAGCTTTATTGTTTAAAATATCCATATCAATTTGCTCTTCAAAATCTACAATTTCTTTAATCTGTGTTAAAAACCAAGGATCTATTTTACAAAGCTCATAAAGTTCTTCTACGCTAAAACCTTCCCTAAAAGCTTGAGCAACATAAAGTAAACGCTTTTCATTGGCATTGCGAATTTTAAAAACAAGATCATTTCTATCTTCAAATTTTACTCTATCAAAACCACTTAAAGAACGCTCAAGCGAACAAAGTACTTTTTGTATACTTTCTTTAAAAGTGCGTCCTATAGCCATCACCTCACCCACACTTTTCATAGCTGTACCTAAAGTTGTATTTGCTCCTGGAAATTTTTCAAAGGTAAAGCGAGGAATTTTTGTTACAATATAATCAATCACAGGCTCAAAAGATGCAGGAGTTCCTGTAATATCATTTTTAATCTCATCTAAACTAAAGCCTACTGCCAAAAGTGTCGCAACCTTTGCTATAGGATAGCCCGTTGCCTTAGAAGCTAAAGCACTTGATCTTGAAACTCTTGGATTCATTTCTATAACTATCATTCTTCCATTTTTTGGGTTGATAGCAAACTGCACATTACTTCCGCCTGTATCTACGCCAATTTCACGCAAAATAGCAAAAGAAGCATTACGCATAACTTGATATTCTTTATCCGTCAAAGTTAATGCTGGAGCTATTGTAATACTATCTCCTGTATGAACTCCCATAGGATCGATATTTTCTATGCTACAAACTATGATACAATTATCCGCTCTATCGCGTATAACTTCCATTTCATATTCTTTCCAACCTAACAAACTTTCTTCAATCAAAATTTCATGGATAGGTGATAAAGCTAAAGCAGTATTGGCAAGTTCTTTAAATTCGTCCATATTGTAAACCACGCCACTTCCAGCACCCCCTAAAGTATAAGAAGCACGGATCATCAAAGGAAAGCCAATTTCATCTACAGCTTTTAAAGCTTCATCATAATTATACGCATACATCGATTTTGGCAAATCCATGCCAATTTTTTTCATACATTCTTTAAAAACCTGACGATCTTCGCCTTTTTTAATCGCCCCAGGATTTGCGCCTAAAAATTTCACATCTCCTAAAAGTCCGCTTTCATAAACTTCCATAGCAACATTTAACGCTACTTGTCCACCCATAGTTGGCAAAATTGCATCAATTTTTTCTTTTTTAATAATACTTAAAATACTTTCTTTTGTTATGGGTTCTATATAAGTCGCATCTGCAAATTCGGGATCTGTCATGATGGTTGCAGGATTTGAGTTGATTAATACTACACGATATCCTAATTCTTTTAAAGTCTTTGCGGCTTGAGTTCCAGAATAATCAAATTCACAAGCTTGTCCTATCACAATAGGACCACTTCCTATAAGTAAAATGCTTTTAATATCTGTTCGTTTTGGCATAAATTTTCCTAAGAGCATAAATTTGGGCTGATTATAACAAAAATTAGTTTTATAAACTTTGAAATTATCGATACAATTTTAAAAAATAAACACTCTGCTTTTAATCTAGGAAATAATACATAAAGAAATTTAAGATTTTTTATAAAATTCTCATTCAATTATAAACATTTATTTGATAATTTAACAAAATTTTTAGCATTAAACAAAGTTATAATAATTAGCAAAAATATAGAAAATTTTTAAAAAGTCTAATCCTTGACTTATAAATTATCTACTACATATAAATAAGCAGGAATACTAATCTTAACATAAGGCTTTACTTCTACACTTTGATACATATCTTCATCATTAACTCTATTCACAATACCGACAGGTATATCTGAAAAGAAAATATTATCAAGTCCACTTGTTAAAATTTCATCTCCGGTATTAATTTTTGCCCATTTTGGAATAAATTTAACCACAATCCTGCCATCTTCACCCTGGATTAAACCTGGAGCTTTGGATTTTCCTATATAAACAGAAAAAACACACTGATCATCACCTTGTAAGAGAGCCATTGCTCTACCATTTTTATTAATAGCTATACCTGCAGTATATCCTTGATATATTAAACCACGATTTTTACCAACTGGAATTTTGCTCCAATCTAACCATAATTTTTTATAATCATTCAATTGAACGTAAGAAATAACTCTAGTTAAAGAAACTTGAGGTAAATATTTTGTAGAATTTTGATCCTCTAAAATACGATTTAATTGATTTGCAAAACTAGTTACCTTTACAGCAATATCTTCTAATTCTTTATTTCTAGCTTTTAGTTGCTGAATTTGATTTGCTTGATTAAAGTGTTCTGAAATTTTTTTTCCCAAATAATCTTTAATATTATAAAAATTACCTATAACAAAATCATTAACACGGAGAACATTTTGCTTGATAAGTCCTCCATAATAAAAAGATATAAAAACCAAAAAGGCTAAGACAAGAACATAAAAAATCTTATTCTTCATTGGTTAATTGTTGCAATAATGAAATTTCCTCTAAAGCTTTACCCGTTCCTTTTGCTACAGCTAAAAGCGGTTCATCTGCGATATAAACTGGCAAACGTACAATTTCACTTAAGTATTTATCAAAACCACGAATCAATGCTCCACCACCTGTTAAAACTACACCATTTTCTACTATATCACTTGCTAAATCAGGCGGCATCATTTCAAGAACCATTTTTAAAGCATCAGCAATTTCTTTTAAATACTCACGCATTGCTTCTCTTACATCTTCACTTGTAAGTTCAATACGACTTAAAAGTCCACTTACTTGATCGCGTCCTTTTACCACCATAGAAAGTTCTTTTGGAAGTTGTATTGCTGAACCTATGGTGATTTTGATCTCTTCGCCTGTTCTTTCGCCTATGATAAGATTGTATTTTTCTTTTACATAATTAACTATACTCATATCAAGCTTATCTCCAGCTGTACGAATAGACTTTGAAATCACAAGTCCACCCAAAGAAATCACTCCGATCTCAGTAGTTCCACCCCCTATATCTACTACCAAATTTCCTTTAGGTTCTTGTATAGGTAAACTTGCACCAATAGCTGCTGCCATAGGCTCTTCGATCAAAAATACCTCTCTTGCACCTGCACTTAAAGCACTTTCTCTTACCGCTTTTCTTTCTACTTGAGTTAAACCATAAGGAACAGAAATAATAATTCTAGGGCGTAAAAAACTTTTTCTACGATGTGTTTTTTCTATAAAATAGCGGATCATTTTTTCAGTCATATCAAAATCTGCAATCACGCCATCTTTCATAGGACGAATAGCTTCGATGTTACCTGGAGTTTTTCCCACCATATCTTTAGCTTCTTTACCTACGGCTAAAATTTTTGCTTTGGAACCATACCTTTCTCTTTCAACTGCCACAACAGAAGGCTCGTTTATCACTATACCCTTATCTTTTACCAAAACTAGCGTATTAGCTGTTCCTAAATCAATCCCCATATCACTAGAAAAAAATCCTATAAGTTGATCTAATATCATTTCTATCCTTTTAACTTATTTTTCTTTTTATTAATAATGCCTTTGCATTGTCTTTAACAACTTCTTTGGTTATTACAATATCATAGTTTTTATACTCTGGTAACTCAAACATTAAATCTACCATCATTTCTTCTATAATACTTCTAAGCCCCCTAGCCCCTGTTTTTCTCTCCAATGCAAGCTGTGCGATAGCTCTTAGAGCATCTTCTTCAAATTTTAAATTTACCCCATCAATAGCAAAAAGCTTTTGATATTGCTTAATAATGGCATTTTTAGGTTCAGTTAAAATTCTTACCATATCTTCTTCATTAAGCTCATTTAAAGATGCAATCACATGCAAACGACCTATAAGCTCAGGAATCAAACCAAAATGCACCAAATCATCAGGTTCAATTTTCTCAAGTAAAGCTTTATTTTCTTCTTTTGCATCATCAAAAAAACCTACAACTTTATCTCCAAGTTTTCTTTTTAAGATAGTTTCCAAACCATCAAAAGCTCCACCACAAACAAATAAAATATTTGAAGTGTCAATTTGTATAAACTCTTGATTTGGATGTTTTCTCCCCCCCTTTGGTGGAATATTTACCAAACTTCCTTCGATAATCTTAAGTAAAGCTTGTTGCACACCCTCTCCACTTACATCACGAGTAATAGAACGATTTTCACTCATTCTGGCAATTTTATCAATCTCATCAATAAAAACTATACCTTTTTGAGCTCTTTGCACATCTCCATCTGCAGCTTGTAAAAGACGTGTTAAAATATTTTCTACATCCTCACCTACATATCCTGCTTCAGTTAAAGAAGTTGCATCACAAATTGCTATAGGTACATCTAAAAATTTAGCTAAAGTTTGCGCCAATAAAGTTTTTCCACTTCCTGTTGGCCCAACAAGTAAAATATTTGACTTAAAAAGCTCTGTATCATCATCTTGAAGTTCAGCTTTAAAAAGTCTTTTATAATGATTGTATACTCCAACACTAAAAACTTTTTTAGCTCTATCTTGTCCTATGACATAACGATCTAAATAAGCTTTTAATTCTTTTGGAGTGATATCTTTAAATTCTGTATTATAACTTTGTTTAGGTTCTTTAAATTCTTTTTCTTCTCCATAAATAATACTATAAGCACCTTCAACGCAATATTCACAAATAAAAGCATCATCATTTTCATTTGCTAAAATTCTTCTTTGTGGATTCTCCACTTCATTGCAAAAACTACATTTTCTAGGCATTATTTTTACCCCTATAGACAGGAATTCCACGCTTTGTTTCTAATATAAAATGGCACATTTTTTTAACATTTTCACTTTCTTGATTTTCAAGCAAATTTTTAGCATTTTCTTTTAAATCTCCTTGTCTAAATAAAGTTTTAAAAGCTCTACTAAGTCTATCTACTTCATCTTTATCAAAACGACGACGAGTACCTACTAAATTTAAACTTCTAATACTTGCACGATTTCCTTCTGCTAAACAAAACGGTACTATATCCTGAGAAAGTGCACTTGCTCCTGCTATCATACAACCCTCACCTACTTTGACAAATTGATGAATAGGTGTAAGCCCGCCTACAACCGTAAAATCTCCAAGCTCTACATGTCCTGCCAAAGTTGCATTATTAGCTAAAATAATATTATTACCTAAAAGACAATCATGAGCAATATGACAATAAGCCATAATAAAAGCATTATCGCCTATACGAGTAAAACCATCTCCTTTAGCTGTACCTGAATTTATCGTTGCAAATTCTCTAATAGTTGCATTTTTCCCTATAACAACACCGCTTTTTTGCTCTTCTTTATAAGATATGTCCTGAGGAATATCGCCTACTATAGCATAAGAAAATACACGAGAATGATCACCTATAGTTGTATCTGAAAGAATTCGAGCACCTTGTTTGATGACAACATTATTACCTATTTTAGCATCTTTGCTTACATAAGCATAAGCTTCTACTACAACATCGTCACCAAGTTGTGCACCCTCTTCAATCACCGCACTTGGATGAATTTTTTTCATTATTTATCCACTATCATAGCTTTAAGCTCGGCCTCTGCAACTAAATTTCCATCTACAAAAGCTTGCCCTTTAAAAATCCACATATTACCACGATTTTTAACCACGCTCATTTCATAATCAAGCCTATCTCCAGGACGCACAGGATTTCTAAATTTTGCTCCATCTATGCCTGTGAAATAAACTACTTTACTTTTTGGATCCACTTTATCTTCCATACTTTCAAAAGCTAAAACTCCACCTGTTTGAGCCATACCTTCTAAAATCAAAACTCCAGGATAAATAGGATGCCCTGGAAAATGTCCCATAAAAACATGATCACTTATACTGATGTTTTTATATCCTAGCACCACTTCTTTAACTTTTAATTCTGTAATTTTATCTACCAGTAAAAAAGGATAACGGTGTGGTAAGATTTCTTGAATTTGCATTACATCTATCATTATTAAATTAACCTTGAAAACAATTAAAAATTTTATTATATAAAAAAATCATTAAAAATTATATTAACAAAAAAGTTTTTCTTAATAAATTTCTTAAATTTTTACAAGCACCTCTTGATTATCATGATAAATTTCACTTTTTGCTATCACTTCATATCTTGAAGGTAAAATATTTTCGAGGATGATAATAGGACTAAGATTATAAGTTCCAAACAATTTATTACGCCATTTAATTTCTGCTTGAACACTTAAAGGTCTTTTTAAAAAATCTTCAAAATTTTTCCATTTGTTTTTAAAAAATGCATTAAAACGCCAAAATTCCACTAAAACTATTTCATCTTTAGTACTTCTATAAAAGCCTTCTTTTAAATTTTGTTTTAAATTTTCCTCATCCAAAGAAAATCTTGTATAAGCGTTTTTAAAATGCGAATAAAATAAAATATGAGATTTAACGGGCTTTTTATCTAATTTTATCAAAGCACTTAAAAGACGATAATTTAAAAATTTCTCTCTTAAAATTTCAAATTTTATACCTTTTTTTTCCCATAAAACTACTTTTTTATAAAGAGCTATTCTTGCTTCTATACTTGCAGGTAAAATTTGCTTATTTACAGGAGACATTAATTCATCAATAAAATTCTTATCTTGTTTTTGTTTTTTAAGCCCATAAATGCAGCCGCAATAGTTTTGATGATAAAGCATTTCCTTTTTTGCTAAAGCAAACTGTCTTTGAGTACCGCCATTTTTACGAAAATCAGGAGCTAAAAACTCTACTCCATAAGGCTCACATTCTTTTTGTAAAGCATTTTTTAACTGTTCTAAATCTTTTTTAGGGCTGGTTAAAAGCGTAGTAGTAAGCTTTTTTTCTCCTATTTTAGCAGCAAATTTAACACTAGATCCCATTCTTACATCAAAGCAAATTTCACACCTTGCACCCTTTTCAGGCTCATCTTCATAACCACGCACAGCATTAAGCCATTTTTCATACTCATACTCACCTTTATAAAGCTTAATACCAAGTTTATCACAAGATCTTTTTACATCTAAAAATCTTAGTTCGTATTCGCTTAAGGGATGGATATTTGGATCATAAAAGTATCCTATAATTTTTTCATCAGGATAAGTCTTTCTAAGTTCTTCAATAAAATAATGACTATCCACACTGCAACAAATATGCACCAACATTAAAGACTTTCAAGCACTTTTAAAGCATGATCTTTTACACGAACATTACTATAAATTTGAGCAATCCTACCTATTTCATCAATAACAAAAGTAGAGCGAATAAGACCTTCGTATTCTTTTCCGTAATTTTTTTTAAGCCCCCAAGCTCCATAAGCTTTAGCAACTTCTTTTTCACTATCGCTAAGTAAAATATGTTTTAAATCAAATTTAGAGATAAATTTTTCATGACTTGCCACGCTATCAGGACTGATACCAATAATCACTGCATTTTTACCACCAAATTTATCATAATTTGCGCTAAAATCACAAGCCTCTGTAGTGCAACCTGGAGTATTATCTTTTGGATAAAAATACAAAATCACCTTTTTGCCAATAAAATCTTTTAATGCTATTTTTACCCCATCTTGATTTAAAAGCTCAAACTGAGGTGCTTTATCTCCTATGTTTAAACTCATTTAATTGCCTTTGCTTTGATAGCTTCAACGCTTTCTCCGCCAAAGCCTATGTCATAATTTTCTACATCTTCTAAAACCACCACAACTCTTTCTTTACTTTTATTATATTTCGTGCTTAAAAGTTTGGTAATATCAGCTATAAGCTCCGCTTTTTGCTCCTTGCTTAAAGACGGCTTTGCTAATTTAATATTTACCAATGGCATAATTTCTCCTTTTTAACGATAATTTTTCATAATTATTTCAAAAAATACCTAATATTTTTTTTAACAAAAAACCTTAATTTAATAAAAGCTTATTGTTAGTATATTTTTGATAAAATCCCGATTTATTCTTAAAATAATATTTTTTAAGAAATAAACAACTATAAAAGGTAAAAAAATGATCTCAGCAGATAAAATTTGGATGGATGGAAAATTAGTTGATTTTAAAGATGCAACTTTGCACTTTTTAACCCATTCTTTGCATTATGGCAATGCTGTTTTTGAAGGAACTAGAGCCTATAAAACAGATAAAGGCTTGGCAATTTTCAGACTTGAAGATCACACCAAAAGACTTTTAGAGTCTGCAAAAATTACTCTTTTAAATTGTCCTTTTTCCCAAAAAGAGCTTGAAAATGCACAAATTGAACTCTTAAAAGCAAACAACTTTAAAAGCAATGTCTATATCCGCCCTTTGATTTTCTTAGGCGATGGAGTTATGGGACTTTATCATATAAAAGCTCCTGTAAGAGTTGGAATTGCAGCTTGGGAATGGGGTGCTTACCTTGGAGAAGAAGGTTTAGAAAAAGGCATAAAAGTAAAAATTTCGTCTTTTGCAAGAAATAGTGTTAAGTCATGCATGGGAAAAGCTAAAGCAAGTGCAAATTATCTTAACTCTCAAATTGCAAAATTTGAAGCTATTGAAGCAGGCTATGAAGAAGCTTTAATGCTTGATGAAGAAGGTTTTATCGCAGAAGGAACAGGAGAATGTTTCTTTATTGTAAAAGACGGGGTTTTAATCACACCTCCAAATGATTTTTCTTTAAAAAGCATTACTCAAAATACAGTGCTTAAAATAGCTCATGATCTTGGTATCACTGTGCTTCGCCAAAGAATTTCAAGAGATGAAGTTTATACTGCTGATGAAGCATTTTTTACCGGAACAGCCGCTGAAATCACACCTATTAACAATATTGATGCAAGAATAATAGGAAATGGTTTAAGAGGATCTGTAACTAAAAAACTTCAAGATGCTTATTTTGATGTAGTTTATGGACGCAATGAAAAATACGCATCTATGCTAACTTATATTTAAAAAAGGAAATAAATGCCAGCTGATTTAAATGATTATTTCAATAAAAAAAATAGAAATTCTAACAATAACGGAAACAACAACCGTCAAAATTTCAATTTCAAAGCACCAGAATTTAATTTTAAAGGTTTTGGAAAATTCTCTCCATTTATTTATGGGGTGATTATTATTATCTTATTTTTAATCGTTGCAAAACCTTTTATGGTGATAAATTCTGGGGAAATGGGAATTAAATCAACAACAGGTAAATATGACCCAAATCCATTAGAACCAGGACTTCACTTTTTCTTACCTTTTGTACAAAAAATAACCATAATCGATACTAGAGTAAGACAAATCAACTATGCTTCTATAGAGGGAAGTAATGAAAATTTATCTTCAGGTTCAGGTGTTATTAATAAAAATAGTATTTCTGTGCTTGACTCTCGTGGATTGCCTGTATCTATTGATGTTACAGTACAATACCGCTTAAATCCTCTGCAAGTTCCTCAAACTATAGCTACTTGGAGCTTAAATTGGGAAAATAAAATTATCGATCCAGTTGTTCGTGATGTAGTGCGAAGTGTTGTAGGAAAATATACAGCCGAAGAACTTCCTACTAATCGTAATACAATAGCCGCTCAAATAGAAGAAGGTATAAGAAAAACCATAGAAGCCCAACCAAACGAACCTGTAGAACTTCGCGCTGTACAACTTAGAGAAATTATTTTACCTTCAAAAGTAAAAGAACAAATCGAACGCGTACAAATTGCAAAACAAGAGGCTGAAAGAACTAAATATGAAGTAGAAAGAGCTAATCAAGAAGCCTTAAAAAAAGCTGCTTTAGCTGAAGGGGAAGCAAATGCAACCATAATCAGCGCCAAAGGTAAAGCTATGGCTGTTAAGATAGAAGCAGATGCACAAGCTTATTCTAATAAAGAAATCGCAAACAGCTTAAACACCCCTTTGCTAAATTTAAAACAAATTGAAACTCAAAAAGAATTTAATGAAGCCTTAAAAGTCAATCAAGATGCTAAAATTTTCTTAACTCCAGGTGGAGCAGTGCCAAACATTTGGGTTGATACCAAAGATGCTAAAAAGCAAAGTTCTGCCAACATAAACTAAAAGGATACGCAAGTGGAGAAACTAAGAGAAATTGTGCTTTTTTACACTACTCATTTATATTTAGTAGATTATATGCTGATTTTATTAGTTTTTTTTCTCTTCACTTGTGTTTTACTTCTTTGCGTATTTTTACGCCATAGACCTATAGCAGCACTTTTTATTATTGCATTTGATATTATTATTTGTTTTTTAGTTTATATCTATGGGTATAAACTAATAGACAATGAAGTAAGAACTCGAAAAATCGCTATTACAGATCAAAAAATGATACAAAGCTCAAATGATTTAATTGTTGATTTTAACATTACAAATAATTCAAAAAATAATTTTAAAGAATGTAAAATTACAGCTAAAATTTTTGCAGATAAAATACCTAATGATAATATCATAGAAGAATATAAAAAGAAATTTATCCCTTTTAGACAAAAAAGTAGAGAAATTAAAGATCTAAAGAAAAACGCAACCCAATTTCAAAGAATTGCTTTTGAAAATTTTAACTATGAAAATAACTATACCATACGCTTAGTTTCGGAGTGTTTTTAATGCATTTTACAATTTTTCATATTATAGTTTTTATCATTTTACTTATTTGCTTTGCCTTGATTTGTATTTTAATCTTTCTAAAAGTCAAACAAAAAGAAATGGCTTTGATTTCTTATACCATAGCTACTATTTTTACCGCACTTTTGATATATTCTATTTTTCTGACAATCAATCAATTCACCACTCAAGCCGATCTTAGCAAACTAACCTATACAAGAGATCTAAGACATGAAAGCGTTATAGTAAATGGAAAAGTTCAAAATCTTACTAAATTTGAAATCAAAAAATGCTATTTGATACTTAGCATATTAAACCAACAACAAGTAGGAGGTGAAATTTTCAATGATAAAAATATCCGTAACGCTAAAATGCAAAATACAAGTGTTTCTTATACTATAGAAATCATAGACACACTCCCGGGTAATACCTATAAAGAATTTAGAGCTAGCGTTCCTTTTCCTCCAACTTTTAATAATCCTGAATTTTATCACACCTTAAAATGTATTTGATATTGTTAAATAGTTTTAAAACATCTATAAAAAATAATTTTATATTAATTTTATTTTTTTTTGATATGCTAACGAGCTTTATTTAAATAAAATTTTTTATTACTTTTATATTTAAGTAAAAATCTAGATTTTTTAATTTATAATTCTAAAACTTTATGTAGATATCTCTATAAAATAATATTAGAAAGGAGCGCTTAAATTATGAAAAGTGTAAAATTGAAGGTTTCACTGATTGCAAATTTAATCGCAGTAGTGTGTTTGATAATTTTAGGTGTTGTAACATTTATATTTGTAAAGCAAGCAATTTTTCATGAAGTTGTGAATGCTGAAATAAATTATGTTAAAACGGCTAAAAATTCTATAGAGTCTTTTAAGGCAAGAAATTCTTTAGCTCTTGAAAGTTTAGCTAAAAGTATTTTAAAGCATCCTATAGAACAGTTAGATAGTCAAGATGCTTTAATGCATTATGTTGGAAAAGATTTAAAGAATTTTAGAGATGCTGGAAGATTCTTAGCAGTTTATATTGCTCAACCAAATGGCGAACTTGTTGTAAGCGATCCAGACTCTGATGCTAAAAATTTAGATTTTGGAACTTATGGAAAAGCTGATAATTATGATGCTAGAACAAGAGAGTATTATATAGAAGCAGTTAAAACAAATAAACTTTATATTACCCCATCTTATATTGATGTAACTACAAATTTACCTTGCTTTACATATTCTATTCCGCTTTATAAAGATGGTAAATTTATAGGGGTTTTGGCTGTAGATATTCTTGCGGCAGATTTGCAAGCTGAATTTGAAAATTTACCAGGTAGAACTTTTGTATTTGATGAAGAAAATAAAGTATTTGTTTCTACAGACAAAACTCTTTTGCAACAAGGTTATGATATTAGTACTATTGCAAATCTTGCTAAAACTAAAGAGGATCTTGAACCTTTTGAGTATACTAGACCAAAAGATGGTAATGAAAGATTTGCTGTATGCACAAAGGTTTCTGGAATTTATACTGCTTGCGTTGGAGAGCCAATAGAACAAATAGAAGCTCCAGTTTATAAAATTGCATTTATACAAACTGTGATTGTTGTTTTTGCAAGCATTCTTAGCGTCATCCTCCTTTATTTCATCGTATCAAAATACCTCTCCCCACTTGCAGCTATCCAAACAGGTTTAACTTCATTCTTTGATTTTATCAACTATAAAACAAAAAATGTTTCTACTATAGAAGTAAAAAGCAATGATGAATTTGGACAAATCTCAAATGCTATCAATGAAAACATTCTTGCTACTAAAAGAGGCTTAGAACAAGACAATCAAGCCGTTAAAGAATCAGTTCAAACCGTATCAGTTGTAGAAGGTGGTAATTTAACAGCAAGAATTACTGCTAATCCAAGAAACCCACAACTTATTGAACTTAAAAATGTTCTAAATAAACTTCTTGATGTTTTACAAGCTAGAGTAGGTTCTGATATGAATGCTATTCATAAAATTTTTGAAGAATACAAAAGCTTAGACTTTAGAAATAAATTAGAAAATGCTAGCGGTAGTGTAGAATTAACTACTAATGCTTTAGGTGATGAAATAGTTAAAATGCTAAAACAAAGTTCAGACTTTGCTAATGCTTTAGCTAATGAAAGTGGAAAATTACAAACTGCTGTTCAAAGCTTAACCACTTCTTCAAATTCTCAAGCTCAATCTTTAGAAGAAACTGCAGCAGCTTTAGAAGAGATCACTTCTTCTATGCAAAATGTTTCAGTTAAAACTAGTGATGTTATCACTCAATCTGAAGAGATTAAAAATGTTACAGGTATTATAGGTGATATTGCAGATCAAATCAATCTTTTAGCTTTAAATGCAGCTATTGAAGCAGCTCGTGCTGGAGAACATGGTAGAGGCTTTGCAGTGGTAGCTGATGAAGTTAGAAAGTTAGCTGAAAGAACTCAAAAGTCTTTATCAGAAATTGAAGCTAATACTAATTTACTTGTTCAATCTATCAATGATATGGCAGAAAGTATTAAAGAACAAACTGCAGGTATCACTCAAATCAATGATAGCGTAGCTCAAATTGATCAAACTACTAAAGATAATGTTGAAATTGCTAATGAATCAGCTATTATTTCTAGTACAGTAAGTGATATAGCTAATAATATCTTAGAAGATGTTAAGAAGAAAAGGTTTTAA